>CAVHFU010000046.1:0-9031 GCA_963635575.1 bacterium
GTAACTAAAAGAGAAATCTCTTTAGAGTCGTTTTTTCGAAAGAAAATGAAGATTTTAAAAGAGGATTTCTCTTTTTTGTTATAAATAAATTTTAGCATCATAATGGAGGTTTTTATGGCAAGCATCGAAAAGAGAGTACAGGAAGTTATTGGCGGTCGTACTGTTAGGTACAACACCTACGAAGACGAAAACGGAACTGCTCTTTATGAGCGTGAGTACATTGCGGAGTATCATCTTGAAAAAGATGATAACGGAAGCGAATTCTTGTTCTTCGACGTTGAACTTCCGGCAGCTTCTCTTAAGAACATTCCGTTTGCAGGTGAGTTTGATAACTACAGAGAACTCGACATGTACTGTGACTGGCTCAGCAGACACAATAATTCCAAGAAATTTGTGGCTCATGTGGCAACTTCTGCAAAGAATCAGTACACTCTTATTGCACCGGACAAAATCGATGGAAAACATATGTACTACATTTTAGTGGAGTAACACTGGCAAATACAGCGAGTATCGAAAGATACTTGCTGTATTTGTTTTTTTAGCATAATACATATATGTTTTGGGCAATTTAACATTAATTGCCTAAATTTTAGGCGAATGATTGTTAATTGACTATTGTTTGGAGCAAAATTTTTTTACTACAATAGTCAAAAGGGGCTTTGGTTATGGGGAGAATAAATAAGACTGTTTTAAGAGAAACGAAGTATATTGCTTTTGCAGTTATTATATTAAGTATTTTTATGCAATTGATTTTTATTGGACTTGAAAAATGGGATATTACTGTACTATTGGGTAATTTGCTTAGTGGAATTGTTGCAATTTTAAATTTCCTTCTTATGGGTCTTACTATTCAAAAAGTGGTAAGCAGTAATGATGGTAATTCAAGAAATGTGATAAGGCTATCCGAATCACTTCGTACATTAATGTTGCTTTTGGCTATGACCTTAGGAGTAGTGCTTTCTTGTTTTAATACTGTGACGGCACTTGTGCCTTTATTTTTCCCAAGAATAGCAATTATTTTTAGGCCGTTATTCGGTGGAAAGTACGATTATGAAAAGCCGATAAGAGGTGAGATTATTGAAGAGAAAAAGTCGAATAATTGAGACTTTGCTATTAATACTTACAATATTGCCACTTGTTTGTGGAATTATGATAAAAGTATTTACTTATGAGCCGAGTAATGGAATTGAAATAACAGGAGCAAAAATATTTTTTACACTGAATACGGCTTTAGGGCAGATCCCAATTACTGAATCGCAAGTTAATTCTTGGCTTGTAATTATAATGGTATTTAATTTTTGTTTGTATATAACTTACGGAATGACATTAGCAGGGGGAGGAGTAAGGCAGGTTATTGCAGAGTGGATTGTTGAAAAATCAGAAAACATGGTTAAAAGTAATATGGGGGAGTATTTTAATGGATTTGCACCATTTATAACTGCAATAATTGCACTTTCTGTGTTTTCCAGTTTACTTACACTAGTTGGGTTGTATCCTCCAACATCGGATCTGAATATTATTGCCGGCTGGGCAATTTTAGTTTTTATTCTAATTACACATTACAAGTTAAAGTGTGGAGTTATTCATTATATAAAAAGTTTTGGAGAACCTCTTGCTCTTTTAGCACCGCTTAACATCATAAGTGAGGTTGCAACTCCGGTATCTATGACTTTTCGTCATTATGGGAATGTTCTTTCCGGTTCGATTATTTCGGTTTTACTTTTAGAGGGATTAAAGAAATTGTCTTACTTGATGTTTAAGTGGCTGCCATTTGGACTCGGAAAAATTCCGTTTTTACAAGTGGGAATTCCGGCGGTTCTTTCTATATACTTTGATGTTTTTAGTGGATGTTTGCAGGCTATAATTTTTGCGATGCTTACAATGTTATACGTATCCGGAGGATTTCCGGCAGCGGATTATAGTAAAAAAATGAATGGTTATAAAGAAAATAAAATGGAGGGATAGTAATGGTAGAAATTGCAGTAGGTATTATTTTAGGGTGTTGTGCACTTGGTGCAGGAACAGCGATGATTGCAGGTATAGGACCAGGTATTGGTGAGGGAAATGCGGTTGCAAAAGCCTGTGAAGCGATAGGGCGTCAACCGGAAACAAAAGAAGATGTTACCACAACAATGCTTATGGGATGCGCGATTGCTGAGACAACTGGACTTTATGCTCTAGTTATTGCAATTTTGCTTATATTTTTAGCACCATCTAGGTTTGTAGATATTTTAATGAGTATAGTCGGCTAATAGGAGGCAAGTAAAATGCAATCTTTAGAGGTTATATCAATTAATTTTGGGCAAATACTAATCTCTTTGCTTAATTTATTGTTACTTTTCTTAATATTGAAGCGTTTTTTATATGCGCCTGTTAAAAGTGTTGTTAAAGATAGACAGGAAATGCTAAAAAGGCAATTTGACGAGGCGGAAAATGCAGTTTCAAAAGCAAAGATAAACGAAGAATATTGGAATGGCAAAATAAAAAATGCACAAGAAGAGATAAATTCCATGATTAAAAATGCAATGGACAATGCAAATCAAAGCAGCGAGGAAATCATATCTGATGCAAAGAAGAGAGCACGGGATATAGTAACACAAGCAGAGATTAACGCGAAAATTGAACGTAAAAAGGCAGAGGATAGCATTAAAAAAGAAATTGCGGATGCATCAACCATTTTAGCTGAGAAAATAATATCGCGTGAAATTAATGAGGATGAACAGAAAAATCTTATAGATAACTTTATAAAAGAAATGGAGAATATGAATGAGTAAAGTATATGGTGAGTATTCTACAGCTCTTTTTGAAATAGCTCGCGAAAATAATTTAGAAAAAGAATTTTATGAGGAATTACATTTGGTATCAGACGAATTTAAAGATAATCCTGAGTATATAAATATACTATCTTCACCGGATATCCCGATAAAAAGGCGACTTGCTTTACTAGCGGAAGCCTTTGGTAAGCATATTCATGAATATGTATTGTCCTTTGTTAAATTAATTTGTGAAAAAGGCAGGATTAAGGAATTTACGGAATTTGTCAGTGAATTTGATGCGTTATACAATGCTTTTAATTCTGTTGCACAGGCATATATATTAAGTGCAGTTGAACTTTCAAAGGAACAAAAAGTAGAACTTGTTAAAAATCTCGAAAAAATAAGTGGTTGCTTTGTAGTACCTCATTATGAGATAGATAAGTCTTTAGTTGGAGGCGTTGTTGTGCGTATGAATGATACGATTATAGATGGAAGCATAAAACATAAATTAATCCAATTTAGGGAAGTGATGGAGCAATGAGTATAAAGTCGGAAGAAATAGGTAACGTTATTAAAGAGCAAATAAAATTATATAACAGTCATACAAAAATGATAGAAACAGGAACGGTAATTTTAGCAGGTGACGGAATTGCAAAGGTTTATGGTTTAAGACGTTGTATGTCGGGAGAACTTTTGGAGTTTGAGGACGGAAGCTTAGGAATGGCACAAAATTTGGAGAAAGACACTGTCTCTGTTATTATCTTATCTGAAGAAAATGATATTCGCGAAGGAAGTACAGTAAAACGCACAGGCAAAGTTTTATCAGTTCCGGTAGGCGAAGCATTTTTAGGAAGAGTAGTTAATGCACTTGGTAAGCCTATCGATGGAAAAGGCGAAATTATGAGTTCAAAAATGCGCCCAATCGAATCAGATGCTCCTGGAATTATAGAAAGAGAAAGTGTATCCAGACCACTTCAAACAGGAATTAAGGCAATAGACGGCATGATACCGATAGGACCTGGACAAAGAGAACTTATTATAGGAGACAGGCAGACTGGTAAAACAGAAATTGCTATTGATACTATAATTAATCAAAAAAACAGCAATGTTATATGTATATATGTGGCAATAGGGCAGAAAAACACCTCTGTTGCACAAATTGTTAGAGAATTAACTAAAAACGAAGCTATGGATTATACAATAGTTGTTTCGGCATCGGCATCAGACAGTCCGGCACTTTGCTATATTGCGCCATATTCAGGATGTGCAATGGCAGAATACTTTAGAGAACAAGGTAAGGATGTACTTATTGTATATGATGACTTGTCCAAACATGCAGTTGCATATAGAGCATTATCTTTACTAATTAGAAGACCACCAGGACGCGAAGCATATCCGGGGGATGTTTTTTACCTACATTCGAGATTACTTGAAAGGGCAGCTTGTGTATCACCGGAATATGGGGGGGCTCTATTACTGCCTTACCTATTATAGAAACACAAGCCGGAAATGTTTCAGCATACATTCCGACTAATGTTATTTCAATAACTGATGGGCAAATTTTCTTAGAGACAAAGTTATTTAGAGCGGGTATAATACCCGCAATAAATCCGGGAATTTCTGTAAGCCGTGTAGGTGGTTCGGCACAGCTAAAATCTATGAAAAAAGTTTCAGGAGAGCTTAAACTTTTATATTCTCAATACTCAGAGTTAAAGTCTTTTGCCCAGTTTGGAAGTGACCTTGATGAGGATACTAAGTCTCGTCTTGCATTAGGCGAAAGAATTGTTGAGGTGTTAAAACAAAAACGTAACTCGCCTGTATCGGTAGGATGCCAAGTTGCAATTATTTATGCTGTGACAAATGGATACTTAGACAAAGTACCGCTAGATAAGGTAGGGAGCTATGAGCAAAAATTATATGAGAAGTTAAGAAAAGAAAAGCCTAATTTATTAATAAGATTTGAAGAAGGTCATTTCGATAATTGCGACGAGGAAGAACTAAAGGATGTTTTAGAAGGGATGAGCATATAGAAATGGGCACAAATACAGAAGAGTTACTTAGTAAGATAAAAAGTGTAAACTCCACATTGCAGTTATCAAAAGCAATGGGACTTGTTGCTTCAGCTAAAATTCGTCGTGCAGGAAATAATATGTCAAAATCCGGAGAGTATATGAATTCTCTAGAAGAAATTATTAAGCTTATTACATCAAGTGCAGAGTGTAGAAAAAGTGCATTTATGCGTGAACCCGGAACCGATACAAAATTAGTCGTAATTGCCGGAGACAGAGGAATGGCAGGAGGATATAATTCAAACGTTTTTAGATTACTTAGTAACTATCCAGAAGCTAAAGTTATTCCAATAGGGAAAAAAGCATGTAATAGATTCGGAAAAGAAATTTTAATGGCAGAAAACTTTTCTACGACTGAAGCCATAAAAATGGCGGATAAGTTGTGTAGTGAATTTATAAATAATGAGTTTGGTAAATTAGGTATTGTGTATACTAAATATTTTTCAATGATGAAACAAGAGGCGCAAATAAAATGGTTATTGCCACTAAAACCAAGTAACGAGAAAAAAAGTGTGTTATTTGAGCCTGATGAGGTAAGTATACTAGATGTTGCAGTTAGAGAATATATCGGCGGAATTATTTATGCGATGGTGTGCGAAAGCTTTTTAAGTGAAGTAGCATCGAGAAAAATTGCAATGGATTCGGCAAGTAAAAATGCGGAGCAAATGATTAATGATATGAATTTAGAGTATAACAGGATACGTCAAGGAGAAATTACGCAGGAAATCACAGAAATTATTTCTGGAAATGAAATGTAGAAGGGATGATAAATATGGCAGATGTTAATCGCGGTAAGGTTAGCCAAGTTATGGGGCCGGTTGTGGATGTTTTATTTGAAGATGGGAAATTGCCGGCTATATATAACGCATTAACAATTCCAAATGGGGATAAGACATTAACCGTTGAAGTAGCTGGACATATTGGAGACAATACTGTAAGATGTATTGCCATGGCTTCGACAGACGGACTGATGCGTGACACAGAAGTCATAGATACAGGAAAAAGCATAAGTGTGCCGGTAGGTGATGAAACGTTAGGGAGAATTTTCAATGTTCTTGGAGATACGGTAGATAACGGAAAACCCATAAAAACAGATGAACGATGGAACATTCATAGGACGGCACCTGAGTACGATGAACTTGCTAGTTCTACCGAAGTTTTTGAAACAGGAATAAAGGTTATAGATTTGATTTGCCCATATTCAAAAGGTGGGAAAATAGGACTTTTTGGAGGAGCTGGAGTTGGGAAAACTGTACTTATTATGGAGCTTATTAATAACATCGTTAAGCAACATGATGGACTATCTGTATTCACAGGTGTCGGAGAGCGTACGCGTGAAGGAAATGACTTGTACAATGAAATGAAAAGTTCAGGTGTACTTGCTAATACTGCATTAGTCTACGGTCAAATGAATGAACCACCCGGAGCAAGAATGCGTGTAGCATTGTCCGGGCTTACTATGGCAGAATATTTTAGAGATGTAAAAGGACAAGACGTACTTCTTTTTATAGATAACATATTTAGATTTACACAAGCCGGAAGTGAAGTGTCTGCGTTATTAGGACGTATGCCTTCTGCAGTAGGTTACCAACCTACATTAGCGAGCGAAATGGGAGCATTACAAGAAAGAATTGCTTCCACGAAAAAGGGGTCAATAACGTCTGTTCAGGCGGTTTATGTACCGGCTGATGATTTAACAGACCCTGCCCCAGCCACAACATTTGCGCATCTAGATGCAACTACCGTATTATCGCGTAGCATAGCATCTTCCGGAATTTATCCGGCAGTAGACCCACTAGAATCGACAAGCCGGATTTTGTCAGAAGAAATAGTAGGAAAGGAACATTACGGTGTCGCACGTGACGTACAAAAGATTTTGCAAAGATATAAAGAACTAACTGACATTATTGCCATTATGGGAATGGACGAGCTATCCGATGAAGATAAATTACTAGTCAGTAGAGCTAGAAAAATACAAAGATTTTTATCGCAACCATTTTTTGTGTCTGAAAAATTTACTGGAATACCTGGGGTGTATGTGCCATTATCAGAAACAATTAGAGGTTTTAAGGAAATTATTGAAGGAAAATGTGATAATTTACCTGAATCGGCATTTTTATTTGTCGGTACTATTGACGAAGCCTTTGAAAAAGCAAAGAAGGTGGCAGGGTGAAAAACTTTAAATTAGTTATTTCCTCGCCGGAAGGAAAAATATATGAAGGAAATGCTGTAAGGCTATCAGTACGCGGGATAGAGGGAGAACTTGCTGTAATGGCAGGGCATATTCCGTTTATAACTATTGTAAAGGCAGGAGAATGTAGAGTTGAAGATGAAAAAGGGGAAAGAAAAAACTTCCTTACAAGCGGAGGATTGCTATCCGTTTCTAAGGAAGTTGTAAGCCTGTTTTCAGCAAACTTTGAAAAAAAGCAGTAGAGTATGAAGGTACCAGTACTTTACGGCTTTTTTGTTTTGCTTCTTTTAATTAATTCACCGGTCAAACCATGGCAAAGTTCCATTAATCGATGGAATTCCGAAATCGCATCATTATTCATTCCTGTGCTTATCCATTCTATACACATTCCGAAGAGTTGGCATTTGAAAAACTTAATTAAAATTTTTCTGTCATTTTCACCTATATCTGAAGTTGTAAAAACTGTATTTACATATGAACTTACTACATATTCGCATATTTTTAAGGTATAACGTTCATAAATATCTCGATTTACAGAATTGTAAATATGCAATACAGCCTTTTTATTTTCAAGTAGTCGCTCAAAGGCTACATTAAAACATTCATCTATTGAATTAATTGTTGGGTATTTTTTCACTAAAAAGTCAACACGGTCGGTTATGATTGATTCAATTAAGTCCGGAATATTCTCAAAATGGTAGTAAAAAGAATTACGATTAATGCCACAGTCCTCGGATATAGAACGAACACTTATTTTATTCAAAGGTTGTTCATTTAATAACTTCATAAAAGATGCTTTTATCGCTTCTTTAGTAAAGTTTGACATGTTTTCTCACCTCATGGGGTAATATAACATAAATTTTGTACTAAGACAAGTTATCTAAATGTATTGCAAACAATTGTTCTGTATGGTATTATTTGTTTATATCTTAAAGATTGGAGAGAAAATATGGAGTTTAAACTACATTCAGAATTTTAGAAAGAATAGATGATATAATTGCACCGGAAGAAAGAAACTTAATATCAAAATTATAAGTTATAAAAGGAAGGAGACAATATAGAGTGGATAAGAAAATTATAACAGTTATGAATGTTAATGAAAATGACGTTAGAGTAATGCGAATAGGCGATGAAGATTATATTTCTTTGACAGATTTAGCTAAATATAAAAATCCTAAAGAACCATCTGATGTTATAAAAAAATGGTTAAGTAACTATGATACAGTAGAATTTTTGGGATTATGGGAAGAACTAAGCAATGAAAATTTTAATTCGGCGGAATTCAGCCGAATTAAAATCGAAGCACCTAAAAAATCTTTTACAATGACCCCTAGTCAATGGTGCATAAGAGTAAATGCAAAAGGAATTACTTTTAGTAAAGGAAAATATAGCATAGGAACTTTTGCACATTCGGATATTGCATTAGAATTTGCTTCGTGGATTGACAATTTGTTTAAAATATATTTAATTAAAGAATTCAAAAGATTAAAGTATAAAGAGAGTTATCAAGAAAAAGTTGAATGGTCTGTTAGAAGAAGTTTGTCTAAAACAAACTATAGAATACATACAGATAGCATAAAAGAAAACATAGTACCATATTTAACTGATAAACAAAAACAATTTGTTTATGCAAATGAAGCAGATGTAATAAATGTAGCATTATTTGGAATGACTGCAAAGGAATGGAGAGAAAAAAATTCTAATTTAGAAGGTAATATTAGAGATTATGCAGATATTTTACACCTTATCGTTTTAAGTAATTTAGAAGTATTGAATGCTAGTATGATTGAAAATAACATAAGTCAGAGTCATAGAATGGAAAAATTGAATGAAACTGCTAGAAAAGAATTATCAATATTGGCAAACGATAAAAATATTATAGGCATTCAAAATTTAGATAATCAAGCAAGTCCGAAATTGATTGATGAAAAATAAGTATATAATAAATGGGTGAGGAAGTGAAAAAATGTTTAAACTACATTCAGAATATAAACCAACAGGCGACCAACCACAAG
>CAVHFU010000047.1:0-8001 GCA_963635575.1 bacterium
ATTATACCATATCGTTCGAAATTTCGTGTCTATGTATCTATACTAACACCAATTATTTCATTTTGTACTTCTAGTATTGCCCTCGCTCCATTTAAGAACTCGTCAAAGTTTTTTTCGATAATTTTCATGTTCATTATTGTTGGTCTTAATTTTATTGCGTCTATAAACAAGCAAATTCCGTATTTAACGTCCAAATAATCACTTATTTTCTTGCCTTGGAATAGTTTTTTTATATCTATAACTCCATCTATATTCTTATATTCCTTATAAATAGTATCATGCTTTTTCATTACTTTGTCTAAGAATTCATCGAACTTATAAACTTTATTATTATCTATTCCATAAAGTTTTCCGGCACATTCTAATCCATAAATAGTTTCTCCACTTAATGTTTTTAACGCGTTACCAAAATCCCTACTTTCAAAGTAGTAGTAACTTCCTTGAAGCTTTCCAAAATAACGCATTGTATCTAAATATCCCATTTCGATATTTCGTTTAATTCTATTTTTGTCGAACTCAAACATTCCGCCTAAATCCTTGCTCGGATAAATAAGTTTTATGTATGCGTCTCCTATATCTATATTTTGAGTTATTCCAATTCCCTCTATATCTACTGCAATTATGTTTTTATAGCCCTTTTCTATTAACATATTAATAGGAATTACGTCCGCTACCCCACCGTCTATATATTCTTGATTTTTAATTTTTTGCTTTTTAAAAATTGGAAAACAGGCAGACGCTAAAACATAGTCAATGAAGTCATCTTTATTTATTTCATTCTTAAATTTTCTCACTACTTCTTTATCTTTCATTGAATATGTTACAAGTCCCATATCTCGTTTTGATGAATAAATCTTATTTATGTTTAAGTTTTTTTGAAGCATTTCTTTTAGTGCTGAATTATCTAAGCCATTGTTTTTTATATATTCTACGATTACACTAAATAAGTTTTTTATATCTAGTAAGTCTTTCGTTTCGTCTATTTCTATCTCATCTTTACATACATTAGAGAATTTCATATTTAAATACAATTTTTCTAAATGTTCTATATCATCTTGAGTCATAAAGGCTGCATTTATAGCTCCGATAGAAGTCCCAGATACTGCTTTTATGGGTATTTTAAGCTCCTTTAATGCTTTTATTACTCCAACTTGGTAAGCTCCTTTTGTGCCTCCTCCGCCTAAGGCTACTGCGTACTCTAATCTTTGTCTTTTCATACTATCCCTCTTTTACATCAATATAATAATTATATATTAATATATTTTTCCCTAAAATTAAACTACCTTTCTACATTTTCCCACTATCCATGCAAGAATAGGTACTCCCCAAAATAGTATGACATTTACAGGCACAGCTACAATTCTCGTCCAATACTCTATTTTATACACATTGGTTGTTGAACTTATTGTAAGGAAAAATATAAATAGTATAAAACAAAATGATACTTTTTTATACGATTTCATCTTAAATAATTTCTGAATTAATGTTAATGACGCAAGACTAAATAACGTTATAATAGCAAAATCGGAAGAAATCCAAGTAGAAATTACTAACGATTCAACTCTTTCTATCGAATCCATAATTTTTATGCTTTTTAATGTTGAAAAGTATGGAAAAATAAACTGTTCTGTCATTCTGTATCCAAAAAGCCCTATTGTTACTAATATTAATATCACTAAAAGCATTGTTAAAAACAGTGTAACTTTTATTCCTATTTTTCTTATATTTTGCTTGTCTACAATTTTATCTCCCAAAATTGTTACTACAGTTACATAGCACATAAGTGCAAGTACAGGAAAACTTCCTTTTAAGATAGATAACACGTCATAATGCGTTATGGGATAAATATTTTCTAATTTTATGTTAGGAAACACAAATATAAAAGCTGTGATAAATATAAATATCAATACATTAACTAATATTTCAACACTTCTCCCGATTCCGTCTATTCTTTGGTTAATTACAAAGTAAATTAAAATACACATTATTGCTAAAATAGTCGAAAGATTAGCATTAAATAATATTGCCCCTACCACTCGTTCACCATACATTCTTAAATATAATGATGTTAGTGCCATTGTCCAAACTAAATAAAAAAATATAATTATATTGCATATTATTGTTCCGAATGTTTTTTGATATATTTCATACAAACTCCCCTTTTTAGTCTTACTAAATAAATCCGCCCATGTATATATAAGTAAAATTGTTAACAAGCTTGCAATAATTGGAGTTACTAAGCTAGCTTGTTTACTATATACAGATACGTAATTCGGTATTACTCTTAAGCTTGGTGCTCCAAGTCCTAAGAGTAATAAGCATATTGCTTGTTTTACGCTGATTTTTCCATTAGTTAATTCCACAATATCCTCCTGCTAATCAACAACAGAAAGTAAATTATAACTTCTGTTTATCTTAGATTCTACTTCTATTCTAATTGGTACTTCATTAAAAATATTTTCCCAGTTATCTTTTATTTTATTCCATTTATACGGATGTTTTATTTCAAGCATTTTCTTAAATCCTATATAATCTACTTGATAATTTTTTGCTACGTTTATGGCACTTTCCATTCTGTGGCAAACTTCTTGAGCAACTAAATTTTCTATTTCTAGTGAATTTTCTTTAAATATGTTTTTGCCGTTTGAAGATTGCATTATCTCATTTTTTGTTTTAGTTTTTATTACTATTTCTTTTAATTTTTCACCTTCAAAATTAAAAGAAACTTTTGTTTTACTTCCTCCAAAATTTATTCCTATCACTTCTCCATCCTTTTCAATGTAAACATTTTGCTTTGGGAAATTATTTTTTATAAAATCATACCCACTTGAGGCATCTATATTTAAGTAATCTACTAATTTTGCGTCTTTTATTAAAGCATATCCTGCATATTGCATAAATTTTTTCCCTTCATCTTTTGAAGTAGAAAGTATAAATTCTCTCCCACTAGACTTACCGTTTTCTACAAGTTCTATTGCTTGTACAACTCCGCATTTATCATCTGACAGCAAAATGTTTATTACATCGGTTACTTCTGTGTTCTTTTCTACTTTTAAAACTTGGTCAGATAAGTTAATATTACTTATTCTCTCAGTCATGGGAAATTCATCGCTAGTTCCTTCTTGCATAAATTTTCTTGCACTATTTCCTTTTGAAATAAATACATTTGAATTAAGTCTTATCTCACTCGCCTTACTTATAAAGTCTACTGCACGAACTAAGTTTTCCTTGCATATTTCTTCTCCGATGATTATATTTTCTATATGCCCACCTATAAAAATTTTATCACTATAATTTCCTAATCCACTAATACAATCATTATATGATTTGCCGGCGGACGTAACTATATTTTCATTTCCTATTTGAGGGCTATCTTCACCATTGCTCTTTTGATTTTCTGCGACCATCGATAAATTAACTCCATTATTTAGTCCTGCATCTATCCCCAAAACTTGTATAATTCCAAAATCGGTTATTTCTACTCGGCTCGGAATTAAATATCCACCCCAACCTAGTATAATAACTCCCATAATAGAAATTGCATAAACTTTTACTTTAGTTGTCACTCTTTTCCCCCTCCAGATCCTTTGGCAACCTTAAAATTGTATCATTTAATATTCCTTTTCCATCATTTCCTGCAAGTGGTGATAAATAAGAGACTCCGAATGAATCTAAATTACTTAAATAATAAAGTGTCACAATAATTGCAAATGCAATTCCAAATAATCCTGCTAATGCCGCTGCTATAACCATTAACATCCTAACTAGCCTAGTTGCATCAGATAACGCTTGATTAGGTATAACAAATCCTGCAATTCCGGTAATCGCAATAATTACAACCACAACCGGTGAAATTAATTTAGCATTAACTGCCGCCTCACCTACAATAAGTCCTCCGATTATGGATAACGTCGCACCTATGTTTTTAGGTAATCTCAAACTTGCCTCTATTAGTAATTCAAATGCAATTAGTAATCCTATAATTTCAAACACAATTGCAAAAGGTACGCCCTCTTTACTTTGAATTATAGAAATTAACAATTTAGTCGGTATCATTTCTGGATGAAATGTAGTTATAGCAATATAAAAACCGGGAAGTATAGCACTAAGTATAAAACATGTATATCTTAAAATCCTTATCAAAGAGGCTAATACATAATTTTCAGCGTAGTCCTCCGGTGCTTGAAAAAACATTGCTAAAATTCCCGGCACAATATATGCCACGGGTAATCCGTCTATTATTATTCCTATTTTCCCATCCACTACATTCGCACAAAATTTGTCTACCCTCTCTGTATGCTGAACTTGAGGGAAAATTGAATATTTATTGTCAGAAATTCCACTTTCTAATGTTCCTGCAGAAAGCAAAGAATTAACATTCATATTTTTTATTCTTTTTCTTAGCTCCTCCAAGATCCCCCTGTCCGCAATATCATTAAGATAAACAATATTTACCGGAGTTTGGCTTTCCTTACCGATAGTAAAGCTTTCAAAGCGCAAAAATTGGGACTTCATTTTCTTTCTAATAAGCGCCGTATTAGTCCTTAAACTCTCCACAAAAGCATCCTTTGCACCGTTTAGCACATTTTCGTTCTCCGGCTCAGATATGCTTCTTTGAGGCACTTTCTTTGCATCAAATGAAATCGCTTTTTTTACATTATCAAAAACTACAACTGTTACGCCTTGTAAAATTTTCTTTACTGCATCATTTAAATCGAGTACTTCGTCTTGTGAGAAATGGTATAGAAAACCTTCCTTAGCTAACTTATATGCTTCTTTCTCGTTTGCGACATTTTCAAACGGTCTTCCGACTGTAAGCGGTCTTAACACGAAGTTATCTATAACATCGCTATCTACTAAACCGTCTATTCCTATTGCTACTATTTTTATTTTTTCGTTCCACGTAAAAACTTCCTTTACTATTATGTCATCGCTATCTCCTAAGATTTTCTTTATATTTTTTGATGTAAGGGCCCCGCTGATGCAAGGCCCACTTGGTTCGATTACTTTTTTGTTAATTCTCCATAAATTAAACATATAAATTCATCACTTTCCAATAAACATTTGTGTTAAAATTTTCCCATATACAGGGCTATCCACTACTCCAATTCCTGTGTATGTGAAACTGTTGTCCAGTATATTATTCTTATGGCCGGATGAATTCATCCATGCGTCAAATGCTTTTTTGGCTGTGGAGTTTCCGGCAATATTCTCTCCGGCAGACCTATAACTTATATCGAATTTTTTAATCTTAAGTGATTTTGCATTAACAGTACAACGTGTAAAACCGGGTGTTTTTACTGCGGTTGATGCAAACGACGGAGTTATTTAAATGCACATAAAAAAAGATAATATAATAAAAAGTTTTTTCATCAGCTTCCATACTTTTAGAATTTTACTCTTTATTGTATTATCCCCAATCTTTTTGTTTTTTCCTTATGAAATTTTTGCCAAAATTTTATTGTTGACAATGCATATGACTATTGGTATAATAATCAGGTACGAGGACATAGGGGCGTCGTACAATGGTAGTATAGGAGTCTCCAAAACTTTTGATGGGAGTTCGATTCTCTCCGCCCCTGCCAAAAAGGCCACGCATTTGCGTGGTCTTTTTATATTCACTAAAATTCATCTTTAGCATAAAGTCTATTGCATTAACATGTTTTATTCCATTTCTTGAAAAATCCTGTTTATCTAAAGATATCACATATTTAGGGTAATTGTCATTGATACAATTGTAGGCACCAAATTCTCTTTCTATTGTTTCCTCTGTGTTTAAATAATAGCATACTTGTATATATTTAATATCTTTATCTTTTACAACTACGAAATCTACTTCTCCTTTTCTTGTCTTGCCTATGTAAACCTCATATCCTTTTGCTATTAATTCATTATAAATTACATTTTCTAAAGAAATCGAATAATTAACTTCCTTATTATTAGTTTTTATTTTCTTTATTCCTAAATCTGACGCATAAAATTTATTTGATGTTTTTAACACTTCTTTCCCATGCACAATACTCTATTAATCATAAAAGTTGAACATAAAGCTTCTATATAATTATTCTTTAAAAAAGCCATAATATTTCCATTTGAGAATTTCTTTCAAAGGAAAATCTTTGGGGTAAGCTCCCCCATTCAAATATATCTAATAATAATTTTTCATAATCTGATTCTTTAGTTCCAGTCAACTCAACTACTTCTTTAAATGTTAGAGGAGTAACTCTAAAACTAACATACCTTCATCGATTAATTCATCCATCACTTGAGTTAAAATAACTGATTTTCCACTTCTTCTAAGACCATATATAATTTTTATTAGACTTGTTTCATTATAAAAATCTCTAATCTTGTTTAGGTATAAATTTCTCTTTATCGTGCCATCTCACCGCCTAAACTAATAATATCACACAGTCATGTTTTTGCAAAGTTTTTTGCTTTTTTTCGATACATTCTAACTTTTTATATATTATTTTTTTCTGTTACTTGTGATGTGGTTGCTTTATTTAATGCACTTCCAAATTCCACAAGGTTAGCCATTATAACGTTATACAATGTGTTTTCGTCATCATCTATAATCCACGAATCGCCTTCTTGATCCAACTGAATTTCAAGTGTTTTTTCTACAAATGTTTCTTCTGTTTTTTCAAGTTGCTCATTCATAGACTCTGTATACATCTTGTTTATTTCTTCTTCAGTTAGCTCGTTACCAGCACTTGCAAGTGTTTTCTTTATTACATCTGAAATAACTGCACTCATAAAAGGTGTTCCATCAACAAATTTACAAGATACTTGTACTGTTGCATTGAATTTATCAATTTTTGTACTAATAATTTTATATTCAATTTTCTTGCCACATTCCTTTATGTAGTCTATAAGTTCCTTTGTATCTTCGTTTTCAACTACTAATGCTTCTAGTTGGTCTTTGCTTCCGTCAGTTAAAACCAATTCCTTCATTGCTGTATAATCCGCTTTTTTAGCTAAATCTAAGTACTTTGCCACAGTCTCCTCAGGCTTAGATGCACCACAGGCAGTTAGTAAAACCATAATACAAACACACATTATTAAACTTATTTTTTTCATTATAATTTCCTCCTTTATTAACTGCCTTATTGTACCATAAAATTATTAATTAGTTCAAGACAAAAAAGTGCAACCAGTCAAAAGACCAGTTACACTTTTTATAATGCAGTACCTTTTATCGGCACAAAGTACTTATTCATATCATTTTTTTCATGTGTTAAAAGTGCTACTTTATTTTTTATTCCTCCACCATAACCGGTTAAGCTTCCGTTACTTCCGACAACTCTATGACAAGGAATAATAATACAAATCGGATTCCATCCAACTGCGCCACCGACTGCTTGAGATGACATTCTTTTTATTCCTCTATTTTCGGCAATTTTTCTTGATATATCGTTATATGTTATAGTTTCTCCGAAAGGTATTTCATTCATTATGTCAATTACTTCTTGCCTAAATGAAGTTAAATTCTCAATTTTATATTTTGGTGTAAATTCAGGAACTTTTCCGCTGAAATATGTATCTAACCATTTTTTAGTTTCGTTAAATATAGGAAGCTCTTTTTCTTCGCAATCTATTTTATGCTTAGATGAATCTCTTGAACCTTCAAACCATAATCCGGTTAAGTATTCTCCGTCACTATTCATTATCATGTTTGAAAACTCACTTGGAGTTTTATATGTACATTTATATGTCAAACGAAACATCTCCTACCTAAATTATATACTACAATATCACAGATTCAAAAGTATTTTTTTCATTTTTAAAATATCATAAAAAGGAATATTTATCCCCTTCTTTGCTAATTTTATTACATTTATAGAAACTGTTATTACTTCCTTTTTTAACCCTTCAGATATTTCCACATCACTTTCTTTAGTTTTATAAATACTTTCTATGTATTCTTCAGTAGTAGGGAATATGTTTTGGTGTTAGTATAGATACATAGACACGAAATTTCGAACGATATGGTATAAT
>CAVHFU010000048.1:0-7954 GCA_963635575.1 bacterium
AATTTTCCCGTTATTGTTTGAATTTTTTTAGGACATTTTCAAAAATTATTGACAGCATTACGCTTGACTTTGTAATTCTTATTTTGTTGGTCTTTCATAAAAGAATCCGGAAATTCTATCCGTCTGTATTATATCTATAAAAGCATTTTCATCAACTTTTCTTATTCTTGCGAGTACTCTATGAATTTCATCACTAGACACAACCGAATATAACATATTTCTTTCTTCATTTTTATAACAACCAATACCCTTAAATAAAGTTGCTCCGTGATTAGTTTCTTCTTTTATTGCATTATACACTTCTGCCGGACTATCCGTTATTATAAACAATGTATGTCTTTGATACCTCTTGTACATCATATGCAAAACTTGGGTAGTTATAAATTGATAAATTATAGAATACATTGCTTTATCCCAACCGTATGTTGCACCTGCAATTATTAAAACTACTGCATTACCTGCAAAAATATAATTCCACGAATCAATTTTATATTTTTTAGATAGTAAAACAGATATAAAATCAGTTCCACCGGTAGTTGCATTACCTCTTAAACAAAGTGAAATTGCAAATCCGTTTATAAGTCCGCCAAATATAGCGGTAAGCAATGGGTCATATGTTATATTAAAGTATGGCATTGCATCTACTAATGCACCTGTAATTATTATTGAAATTAAAGAATACACAGTAAATCTTTTCCCTATATATTTAAAACATATAGCCGCCGGAATAAAATTTAACGGTATATTTATAATACTAAATGGTACTTCTATATGCAAAAATGTAAGCATTAATCTCTGGATTAATAATGTAATACCATTAAACCCTCCAGGAATAATTTCACCATAATGTACAAAACTATTAAGGTTTAAAGCCATAATTGTAGATGCAATTATAACTATTATTATTCGTTTTATCTCTCTTTTAATATCAATTTTTTCTTCTTGCATATTTTTATGCACTCCTTATTGTATTCTTATAACCATATAATAGTTTAACATATTGAAGAAAAATTTTAAACCTTTTTTACTCTAATTCGAAAGCACCGGTATACAATTGATAATACTTGTCCTTCTCTTCTATTAATTTCTCGTGATTTCCACGTTCTATAATTCTTCCTTGCTCTAATACCATTATGACATCTGAGTTTTGAATTGTAGACAATCTATGCGCAATTACAAAAACAGTTCTGCCGTGCATTAAGGAATCCATTCCCTTTTGAACAATAGCCTCTGTTCTTGTATCAATACTAGAAGTAGCCTCATCTAATATCATTACAGGTGGATTAGCTATTGCTACTCTTGCTATTGCAATAAGTTGTCTTTGACCTTGAGATAAGCTTCCTCCGTCACCGGTAATTACAGTATCGTATCCATTAGGAAGTCTCCTTATAAATCCATCAGCATTTGCAAGCTTTGCTGCTGTATATACTTCTTTATCAGTAGCATTAAGCTTTCCGTATTTGATATTTTCCTTAATTGTACCAGTAAATAAATGTGTGTCTTGCAATACGATTCCGAGAGAACGGCGTAAATCAGCCTTTTTAATCTTATTTATATTTATTCCGTCATATCTTATTTTTCCGTCTGCCAAATCATAAAATCTATTAATCAAGTTGGTTATAGTAGTTTTCCCTGCACCGGTAGCACCAACAAAAGCAACTTTTTGGGCCGGTTCTGCATATAAAGTAACGTCATGTAAAACAATTTTATCAAGATTATATCCGAAATCAACATCAAAGAATCTAACGTCACCCTTTAACTCAGTATAAGTAGTTTTTCCATTCTCGTGTGGATGTTTCCAAGCCCAAATACCTGTATATTTCTTCGATTCAACTAGCTTATTGTTCTTATACTTAGCATTAACCAATGTTACATATCCATTGTCTACTTCTACTTCCTCATCAAGTAAGTTAAATATTCTTTCAGCTCCAGCTAGTGCCATTGCAAAGTAGTTGATTTGTTGTGAAACTTGTGAAATCGGCATATTAAAGCTCTTACTTAAATTAAGGAAAGAAGCAATTCCTCCTAAAGTAAGTCCTCCGATACCATTTATAGCAAGTCCACCACCTACAATAGAGATAAGAACATATTGTAAATTACCTATATTACCCATTATAGGCATAAGAATATTCGCATATTTATTAGCCTTAAAAGCATTGTCTCTTAATTCATTGTTACGTTTATCAAAGCCCTCTTTAGCTTTTTCTTCGTGGCAAAATACCTTTACAACCTTTTGACCATTTATCATTTCTTCAATATATCCGTTAACATCACCTAAAGATTCTTGTTGTTTAGTAAAGTACTTTGCTGAGCCACCACCTATTTTGGCTGTAACCGAAAGCATTATAAAAACTGTTGCCAATACCAATATAGTTAGCCATACACTAATAGATAACATTGCTATAAATACCGCTGTAACAGTAATAATTGAAGAAAATACTTGTGGAATACTTTGAGAAATCATTTGACGTAATGTATCTGTATCGTTTGTATATATACTCATAACATCGCCATTTAAATGAGTGTCAAAGTACTTAATAGGCAGCCTTTGCATATGTTCAAACATTTCATCTCTGATTTGCTTTAATACCTTTTGCGATACAACTGCCATAACTCGCGTATAAATTAAAGTTGAAAGAATTCCTATTAGATATATAACCCCCATTGTAATTATTGCATTAAGTAGGCCCGTAAATACCGGAGCTGACTCAAGTAAAAGTGGTTCAATATAGTCATCAATTACAGTCTTTAAGAATAAAGAACCTATAACCCCGGTTACTGCACTAACGACTAAACAGATAAAAACTGTTGATATTTGTAATTTATATGGCGTAAATAAATAACCAAGCAATCTTTTTACTGTTTTCTTGTTTATCTTTACGTTTTTATCAAACCCTACCGGTCCTCTATTTCTGCCTGGTTTCATTATTTAACGCCTCCCTTCGTTTGTGAAGTATAAACTTCTTTATAAATTTCACAGCTGTTTAATAATTCGTCATGTGTGCCAAACGCAACGATTTTTCCATCATCTAATACGATAATCTTATCAGCATCGGAAATAGAAGAAATACGTTGTGCTATAATAAATTTTGTTGTGTTTGGAATTTCTTCTGCAAAAGCCTTTCTTATAAGTGCATCTGTTTTTGTATCCACCGCACTAGTAGAATCATCTAAAATAAGTATTTTAGGTTTTTTAAGCAATGCCCTAGCAATACATAATCTTTGCTTTTGTCCACCGGATACGTTATTTCCTCCCTGCTCTATATATGTATCATATTTATTAGGGAAAGAATTAATAAAATCATCTGCTTGAGCTAATTTACAAGCTCTAACTAGTTCCTCGTCAGTTGCCTCTTCATTTCCCCATCTTAAGTTTTCTTTAATTGTTCCGGAGAATAATACATTCTTTTGTAAAACCATAGCAACAGAGTTTCTTAAAACATCTAAATCGTATTTTTTTACATTAACTCCGCCGACTAAAACTTCTCCTGTTGTCGCATCATAAAGTCTTGGAATCAATTGAACCAAAGTAGTCTTAGACGAACCTGTACCACCTATTATTCCGACAGTTTCGCCAGACTTAATATCTAAGTCGATATTACTTAAGCATAGCTTTTTCTTTTTATCCGAATAACTAAAGCTTACATTTTTAAATATTACCGAACCGTCATTTACATCCATAACTGCATTTTCAGGACTATAAATATCACTTTTTTCTTCTAGAATTTCCACAATTCTCTCAGCAGAAGCCTTAGAAATAACAATCATAACAAATACCATAGAAAATAGCATTAAACTCATTAAAATTTGCATTGCGTATGTAATAAGTCCCATTAAATCCCCGGTAGTCATCGTAGAAGTAACAATAAGCTTTGCTCCTATCCAAGAAATAAGTAACATACTTGAATACATTACAAACTGCATAAGAGGTGTATCTAGGGCAACTAACTTTTCAGCTTTAACGAAATCTTTATAAATATTTCCCGAAACATCATCAAATTTTGCAATCTCGAAATCTTCCCTAACATATGACTTAACTACGCGAATTCCTCTTAAGTTTTCTTCAACAACGTTATTTAACTTATCATAGGTTTTAAAAACCCGCTCAAATATAGGGTGTGCATTCGTTATTATAAAAAATAATCCTAAAGCCAAAACCGGAATAGCACATAAGAAAACAAGAGAAACTTGCTTATTAATGCTAAACGCCATAACCAACGAAAATACAAGCATTAAAGGGCATCTAACAGCAATTCGTGTAATCATTTGGAAAGCATTTTGAACATTAGTTACATCAGTTGTTAATCTTGTAATAATACTTGAAGTCGAAAACTTATCTATGTTCTTAAAAGAAAAGTTTTGAACATTATAATACATATCATGTCTTAAATTACAAGCAAAACCAGCAGAAGCTTTTGCAGCAAACATGCCTGATAATACTCCGAAAATTAATGAAAGTATCGCAATAACCACCAAAGCCATACCTATTTTTACAATTTCGTTCATATTTCCTGCTTCAATTCCCTTATCAATAAGTTCTACCATAAGCAATGGAATTATTACTTCCATTATAACTTCTAAGGATACAAAAATAGGCGTCAAAATAGCCGGTTTTTTGTATTCCCTAACACATTTTCCTAATCTTTTTATCATACTGAAAAAACCTCCATATACCTAAAGTTACAATACTTAATTGTATACGAAATTAAACTTAAATTCAACAGATTTTATAAAAATTCACCCAAATTTCAGTTAAAGAAAATAGCCACCTTTCAGTAGCTATCCCTTAGTTTGTTTCTCTATTTTCTATCTCACCAAATGGCATCTCCATTGTAAACGGTCTAAATTCTCCATTAATTTGATTTAGTATTTCACTGTTTTTCTCAACTACAATGATTTCCTTTGTGCTCTTTTCATATAGAACCCCACAAAGCATAAACAAATAATCAGTCGGCGATTTATTTATACTTGAGCCAAAGACATCAAAAATCTCTTTTGCCTTCTTATTAAGTTCAGGCTTTTCTGTAAGTCTTGCAAGTCGTATAAAATTCATCGCACAAACTGAATTTACCGACGGTATAGCTCCATCATAAACTTCTTTAGGATTAATTAATAAGTCCTCTCCCTCTTTGCTGTAAAATAATACTCCTGCATTTTCATTATCCCAAAAATCAGTTAAAATCTTAGAATTCAATTTAACAGCACCATCTAAATAGGCATCTTCATACGTTGCTTGATAAAGCTCTATAAGTCCCCATGTCATAAAAGCATAATCTGTCGCGAATGCATTGCCAAAAGAATTCCCTTTTATATAGTACGCACTCATAGTTCCGTTACCCTTATATAAATGATCTAGCACAAACTGTGCCACATCTTTGGCAATATCTATATATTTAGATTCTTCTAAAACTTTACCTGCAAGTGCAAATGCAGCAATTGCAAGACCATTCCAACCCGAAGAAATTTTTTGGTCTATAAATGGAATTTGGGCATTAGAAATTTCTGAATCTTCAGCTGAATAAAAACCGCCCTCAGCCGAAAGTAATTTTTTTCGCATATATTCTAATGTATCTATAACAGCATCTTTATAGCTATCTTTTTGAATAACTTCATAAGCCTCTAAAAATGCCATCACCATAAGTGAATTGGTGTAAAGCATTTTTTCGTAATGTGGGCTTCCCCAATTTTTTGAAGTCGCATATCTAAAAAATCCACCATTAACTGTGTCGTGTATTTCACCATTATCTATATTGTCTAGGGTTTTCTCAACCATATACAAGGCATATTCATCTCTATATACATACCAGTACCTAAGCAAAAAGAAAATTTGCTGTGCCAAAGGGAATTTAGGCTCACTACCAAATCCGCCAAAACTATTATCAAAAGCAGATTTCATTACCCATAGTGCATCGCCTAGCACTTCAGAATTAATACCACTTTCGGCATTTTCACGTCTTTTCAATTCAGCCACAACTTCACTGGCAGTTTTATATATTGCCTCTCTATCGCTTACCCATTTATCGTATATACTTTCTATAAGAGAATAAAAATCAATTATTCCTTTTTCTTTTTTTAGCGGAAAATAAGTCCCGGCAAAAAAAGGCTCGCGTTTCGGAGTTAAGAATATATTAAGTGGCCAACCTGCGTTAGTAGTAATACACAAAGCCGCCTCCATATATACCAAATCAATATCCGGTCTTTCTTCCCTATCTACTTTTATACAAATAAAATGTTCATTTAAGAACTTAGCTGTTTTTTCATCATTAAATGCTTCCTCAGCCATCTTATGACACCAATGACAAGTTGAATATCCAATACTAAGTAATATTGGTTTTTCCTCTGTCACCGCTTTGTCAAAAGCCTCGTCGCACCAAGGAAACCAATCTATCGGATTATTTGCATGTTGCAATAAATACGGAGATTTTTCTTTATATAACAAATTAGGCATACCTTTTCACCTCATAAAAAGTATGCCCAAAATATATTAAAATACTCGCTTTTATTTACTCTTTTTTAAACAGCAAATAAAGAAACCGTCGGAATTATGCTTATTCGGCAATAATAGTAACATTCCGTCATTAATTCCACTTCTCCATTCGCTAGGAATTATGCTTTCATCAGTGCAAATCGAAAAGTCTTTGTTTTCATTTAAAAACCATTTTACAGTTTCATCATTTTCTTCACTTAAAATAGTGCATGTACTATATAGTAAAACGCCACCCGGCTTTAAATACAAAGAAGCATTTTTAAGTATAGCCTTTTGCACTTTATTTATTTCGTCAATATCCTCTTTCTTCACTCTAAGCTTTATATCCGGTTTTTTACGAATTACTCCAAGTCCGGAGCAAGGCACATCTGCAACAATTTTATCAAATTTATTTTCAAATTCAGGTACAAACTCTGTTGCATCTCCAATTTTTATATTTATAGAATTAACTCCTAAACGTTTAGCTGTCTGACGTATAAGTTCTCCTCTGTGTTCATATAACTCCATAGCCGTAATTTTCGCCTTATCATTGGTAAGTTCAGCAATATGCGTAGTTTTACCACCAGGTGCAGCACAAATATCTAAAATTTCTTCACCTTCTTTAGGTTTTAGTAAATGTGCAACAAGAGCAGGAGCTTCGTCTTGAAAAGTAATAAGACCATTTTTAAATTCGGAAGAATGTAAGAACTCTCTGATACTGTCTACATATAAGATATCTGAAAGTTTTCCAGGCTTCGAATTACTAAATTTCTTTAACATTTCTTCACGTGTAGTTTTTAATCTGTTAACACGAATGGTCTCATATCCTAAATTATTATTTGCCTCTAATAATTTTAATGTTTCGTCATATTCGAACTGATTAATAAATCTATTTATAAGCCACCTAGGATAAGAATATTCTACTGAAAGTCTTTCTTCCTTATCCTTAATTTCATCTAGAAATACGTTTTTATCAGTTCTAGATACATTACGCAAAATCGCATTAGTAAAATTAGCAGATGACATATGACCATATTTTTTTGCCAATTTAACAGCTTCATTACAAACAGCCGAAACAGGTACTTTATCTAAAAAATAAATTTGATAAATTCCCATTCTAAGAATAGTTAAAATAGGCAAAGCAATTTTATTAAAGCGAACTTTAGAACATTTTCTTATTATATAATCTTCAAAAATTTGATTAGAATTCGTGCCATATACAAGTTGTGTTACAAAATTCTTATCCATTTCATTTAATTCACTTTTATTTAATTCGTCATTTAAAATTATATTTACAAATACATCATCCGATTCAATTTTCATAAGTATATGTAAAGCTAATTCACGAGCAGATTTCACATTAACCACCTCGGAATAAATTATACGTAAAAATTAGCGAAATGACAAGTGAATATTACAAAACCTTCAATATCGTCTAATTCATTTATGATAATGTCCTTATATATCATTTGAGAAAATGTCCTTCCA
>CAVHFU010000049.1:0-7937 GCA_963635575.1 bacterium
TAATATAGCTTCCTTCTCTTCAATAGATTTTAATTCAAAGTTTATAGGAAGTATTTCTAAGATTTTTAAGTATTCGCCCCTTTTATTCTCTATAATGCCACTATTTATACTTTTTATAGGGAACCAACTTTTTATAGATTTTCTCATTTTCACTCTCCGTCTTTCGATATAAATAAACTTGTTCTTTAACTAAGAACTTTATGGCATATTTCATAATATCTATCATATTTTCACCATTTATTCCTACAGATATCATTATCATTGGAAATAATGTAAATATCATAAATAAACAAATTTTCAGCTTAATATTGACGTTAATTGTTCTTAGCAAATTAAATATTCCAATTCCTAAAATACCTATAACAAATATCGCTCTATAATCAAATAGTCCTAAAAATTTCTCCTTTTTATCATAATTTTGAGGAAAAAAATATATCTTTTCTTCTTTCATAATTTATCACTTCCAACAAGATTTTACACTAAACCAACCTCACATTCTGTCGAAGTTTGTCGGGGTTTTTAATTTTTTTGATAAATTGACAATATCTCGTAAAACAGATAGAATATAGTGTAAATATATGATAAGGAGTGATTTTTGATATGGCATATTATTTTGATACACCTTCAAGAACTTTTAGTGAGTATTTACTTGTTCCAAGCTTAACTACAAGGGCCTGTACACCAGACAAAATTTCTTTAACAACACCGCTTGTTAAATATAAAGTTGGAGAAGAACCTGCATTAAAAGCAAATGTACCGTTTGTTTCAGCAATTATGCAAGCTGTTTCCGGAGAAAAAATGGCTGTTGCATTAGCTAAAGAAGGCGGAGTTGCATTCGTTTATGTTTCTCAATCTATTGAAAGTCAAGCACAAATGATTAGAAATGTAAAAAGCTTTAAATCCGGCTTTGTAAGAAGTAATTGGAATCTAAAACCGGGAGATACTTTAGAAGATATTCTAAAAATAAAAGAAGAAACAGATCATTCAACTATTCCTGTTACAGATAATGGTGAATGGAATGGAAAATTACTCGGTTTAATTACAAGTAAAGATTACAGAGTATCACGTCTAGAACCTGATACTAAGGTTGAAACCTTAATGACTCCTGTAGAACGTCTTGTTTATGCACATGAAGGAATCACTTTAAAAGAAGCTAATGATATAATTTGGGATAATAAAATCAACTGTCTGCCAATTGTAGATAATAACGGACATCTATCATCCTTAGTTTTTAGAAAAGATTACGAAAACCATAAAGATAATCCACTTTCTTTATATGATAATGATAAAAGATATATAGTTGGTGCCGGAGTAAACACTAGAGATTATGCTGATAGAATACCTGCCTTAGTTGAAGCCGGAGCTGACATCCTTTGTTTAGATTCTTCTGACGGATACTCTGTATGGCAAAAAGAAGTCATCGAATTCGTAAGAGAAAAATATGGTGACACTGTAAAAATCGGTGCTGGAAACGTTGTAGATAAAGAAGCTTTCTATTATCTCGCTGATGCCGGTGCAGATTTCATAAAAGTTGGTATTGGTGGCGGTTCTATTTGTATAACAAGAGAGCAAAAAGGTATTGGCCGTGGGCAAGCAACTTCACTCATTGATGTTGTTGAAGCTAGAGACGAATATGCACAAAGAACCGGTGTATATATACCGGTTTGCTCAGACGGTGGACTTGTTCATGATTATCACATAACATTAGCTCTAGCTATGGGTGCAGACTTTGTTATGATGGGAAGATATTTTGCCAGATTAGATGAAAGCCCGACAAGAAAATTAAAAATCGGTAACAATTTTGTTAAAGAGTACTGGGGTGAAGGGTCTGCAAGGGCCAGAAACTGGGAAAGATATGACCTTGGTGGAAAGAAAACTTCTATGTCTTTTGTTGAAGGTGTTGACTCTTATGTTCCTTATGCCGGAAGCTTAAAAGAAAACTTAGACGTAACAGTAAAGAAAATAAAATCAACAATGTCAAACTGTGGTTCTACCTCTATTAGCGAATTACACGACAAAGCAAAACTTACCCTTGTATCTAGCACAAGTATTGTTGAAGGTGGGGCACACGATGTAATTTTGAAAAACGAAAATATTTAAAGGGGTGTAATTAATGAACAAACATTATGATGTCGCCATTATTGGTGCCGGTATCTCCGGAATAATGACTGCTTATGAATTAGCAGAAAACTCTTCGAACTTAAGTATTGCCCTACTAGAGCAAGGAAAGAGCATATATAAACGTGCTTGTCCTATTATTGAAGGTAAGGTTAAAGAATGTATAAACTGCCCTGCTTGTAGTATTATGAAAGGGTTTGGAGGAGCAGGTAACTTCTCTGATGGAAAATATAATTTTACTACCGCATTTGGAGGATGGTTTAATGAATATTTACCAGATAAAGAAGTTATGGATTTAATTAACTATGTAGATGAAGTAAATATGAAATTCGGTGCTACCAAAGAAACTTATTCTACCAGTACACCTGAAGCACTAAAAATCGAAAAACTTGCTCTACAACACGATTTACATCTTTTACACGCAAAAGTTAAACATTTAGGTACAGAAAATAATCTTCAAATACTAAAAAATATGTATGACTATTTAGAAAACAAAGTTCAAATCGAATCAGATTGTGCTGCTAAGCAAATTGATATACGTGAAGATGGCTCATATGATTTAGAAATGGCTGATGGTAGAACATTGAATTGTAAATACTTAGTCGTTGCTCCGGGACGTGCCGGTGCAGAATGGTTCTCAAACCAATGCAAAAATCTTGATATACCTTTACTTAATAACCAGGTTGATATCGGTGTACGTGTTGAAATTCCCGCTAAAGTTTTTGAACATATTACAGATGCCGTTTACGAATCAAAATTAGTATATAGAACAAAATGTCATGGAGATAAAATCCGTACATTTTGTATGAATCCTTATGGACATGTTGTTACCGAAAATGTAGACGGGCTTATGACTGTAAATGGTCATAGTTACTCTGACCCTGCTTTAAGAAGTGAAAACACAAACTTCGCACTCCTTGTAAGCAGCCGTTTCACAAAACCATTTAATGACCCGTACCAATATGGAAAGAGAATTGCATCACTTTCTAACTTACTTGGCGGTGGAATACTTGTTCAAAGATTCGGTGATTTAATAAAAGGAAATAGAACAAATGAACACAGATTAAGTCAAAGCTTTGTAAATCCTACATTAAATGCAACTCCGGGTGATTTAAGTCTAGTAATTCCGAAAAGACAATTAGATGATATTATTGAAATGATTTATGCTCTCGATAAAATTGCTCCGGGAATGGCTAATCATGATACTTTATTATATGGTGTAGAAGTTAAATTTTACAGTGCAAAACCTGAACTGACAAACGAGCTTGAAACAAAATATAAAAATATGTTCGCAATAGGAGACGGTGCAGGTGTAACAAGAGGACTTGCACAAGCTGCTGCTACTGGTATTCATGTTGCAAGATGTATATTAAAAAGAATATAGATAAAAAAACAAGGCAGTCGCCTTGTTTTTTTATTATCCATTTATTCCGCTACTACCAAATCCGCCTCCACGATTTACTCCTTCGTTTTGCACAGAATTAACTTTTACCCAATTTATAGTTGGTACTTCTTTTAATACTAATTGTGCTATTCTATCGCCTTTATTAATCTTATATGTACCTTGTTTATTACCTTTATCAGGCAATGAAAATACTCCATTATCTATATTAGATGAATTATGCATTATAACACATACTTCATCTCTAAAACCAGCATCGATAGTTCCGGGTGAATTAGGAACTCTCATAGGTGTTTTTAGTGATATTCCGCTTCTTGGTCTAACTTGAATTTCATATCCAACAGGTATAGCTACTTTAATACCGGTAGGTACTGCTATTGTCTCACCCGGCTTTATTTCAATATCAACTGCAGAACGTATATCCATACCGGCATCACCAACATTTGCATAGTTTGGTAATTCTACATCTTCTCTACAAACTTCTATTAACACATCTACATTCTTCACAAAAACCCCTCCTAAATTAAAATTGCTACTATTTGATTTATTATTAGTAATATTATCCCTTGCATATACAAAGAAAAGTACATAATCGGAGCAATAGAATAAATTTCATTTTCTACTTTTTTAATAAAACTATTAAGTGCCTCTTTATCTAAACTATCTTTTAGGAAATCACTTGCCACAATAGTCGCACGATATGTAGCATCACTTTCAGTTATTACTTTGAGTACAAAAGTAATAATAAATATAAACATTTGAATAAGTAAAAGAGTAAGTCTTATGCTTTCTCTTTTATCATAAAAGAAATAAAGAAACGTTCCTAAAAAATACAAAATATTTATATTCGAAAAAATAAAGTGCAATTTTAATATACGCTTATCTTGAATGCTATGAACACATTCATGGCAAATTTGAACAAGTCTTGAGCAATCTTTTAAATCAGTCGTATCCTTAATTACAATCTTATCATTATTAACATTGTAAAAACTTATTTTTTGATTTTTATCTTTATTTTTTTCCACCTTTGTAGTATAATTATTGACATGTTGTAAAACAATATTGGTAATTGTTTCATTATCGCCTAGTTTTTCAACAATAGGTGAAACTTTATCATCATATATAACTTCTGTTTTATTAATTTTTTTATAGCATATTAAAAACAGTATTGCCGTGCAAAGTATAGAACTTGATAATAAAATATAATACATATTATCCTCACTTTCCCGATCCTCAATTATTTTATCACATTATACTAACTTTCTCAACATAAAAAATCAAAAAAGTGTTGACAAGAGCAAGATTATGATGTATTATAAAGAGGCAGTTTGATTTGGACCATTAGCTCAGTTGGCAGAGCACGTGACTTTTAATCACGGTGTCCCGCGTTCGAATCGCGGATGGTTCACCATTATATGGCCCGTTGGTCAAGCGGTTAAGACATCGCCCTTTCACGGCGGTATCAGGAGTTCGATTCTCCTACGGGTCACCATATAGAAGTTGGAAAGTAGCCGTTTATATACCTATTTTTCAATTTCCAAATGCCGCTGTAGCTCAGTTGGTAGAGCAACTGATTTGTAATCAGTAGGTCGTGGGTTCAAGTCCAATCAGCGGCTCCAAAAATAAGACTTCCGAGATTTTCGAAAGTCTTATTTTTTGCTATTCAAGAAATCAGTAGCTCGCAAAAAAATATTTTTGTTGAATGAAGTATAGTAACACTGTTTTATTGATTTTTGAGTTTTTTACAGCTACTTCTTTACCTAATTACTAATTCACCATTTTCAAAATCGACAACCAATATCGAACCTTCATCTACATTACCTTCAATAATCTTTCTGGCTACCAAAGTTTCAACCTTTTGTTGTAAAAATCTCTTTAGCGGTCTTGCACCATAAATAGGATCATACGCAGCATCAATTATATAGTCCTTTGCACTATCTGTAATTTCTAATCCAAGTTGTTTTACTTCTAGTCTCTTCTTTAGATTTTCAATCATTAAATCAACGATTTTCTTAATTTCATCCTTAACTAGTGGTTTATAAAATACAATTTCATCTAATCTGTTTAAGAATTCAGGCTTAAACGAAACTTTTAGTAAATTATCTACTTCTTTTCTTGCCTCTTCCGATATTTCACCTTTTTCGTTTATTCCTTCCAAGATAAAATTAGAGCCCAAGTTGGAAGTAAGAATTATAATAGTATTTTTAAAATCTACCGTTCTTCCCTGAGAATCAGTGATTCTTCCATCATCCAAAACTTGAAGTAATACGTTAAATACATCAGGGTGAGCTTTTTCAACTTCATCAAATAGAACTACAGAATATGGTTTTCTACGAACAGCCTCTGTAAGCTGACCGCCTTCATCATAACCAACATATCCCGGAGGCGCTCCAATTAATCTAGCCACAGAGTGCTTTTCCATATATTCGGTCATATCAATTCTTACAATATTCTTTTCATCGTCAAATAGCGATTCTGCTAATGCTTTAGCCAATTCAGTCTTTCCTACACCGGTAGGACCTAAGAATAGGAATGAACCAATTGGTCTGTTAGGGTCTTGAATACCGGCTCTTGAACGCAAAATTGCTTCTGCGACTTTAGTAACAGCCTCATCTTGTCCAATAACACGTTTATGAAGTATTCCTTCTAGTCCGAGTAATCTTTCTTTTTCACCCTCCATAAGCTTAGCTACCGGAATACCGGTCCATCTACAAATAATCTTTGCAATCTCTTCTTCTGTAACTTTATTTCTAAGCAAAGTACTGCCCTTTTCAGTAGCCTCTGCCTCTTTTTCAGCTTCCTCTAATTGTTTTTGTAATCCGGGTAGCTTGCTATACTTTAATTCAGCAGCTTTATTTAAATCATATTGTCTTTGGGCAAGCTCAATTTCAGCATTTACTCTTTCAACTTCTTCTCTTAGTTTTTGAACTCTTCCAATCTCATTTTTTTCGTTTTCCCACTTAGCTTTCATTGCATTAAATTCTTCTCTTAACTTAGCTAACTCTTTTTGAATATCTTCTAGATGTTCCTTAGAAAGTTTATCTTCTTCTTTCTTTAACGCAGCCTCCTCAATTTCAAGTTGCATTATCTTTCTTGAAATCTCATCAAGTTCTGTCGGCATGGACTCCATTTCTGTTTTAATTAAAGCACAAGCCTCATCAACCAAGTCTATAGCTTTATCAGGTAAAAATCTATCAGAAATATACCTGTTAGAAAGAACTGCCGCACTAATTAAAGCTTGGTCTTGAATTTTTACACCATGGAAAACTTCATATCTTTCCTTAATACCTCTTAAAATAGAAATTGTATCTTCTACTGTTGGCTCATCAACCATTACAGGTTGGAATCTTCTAGCTAATGCAGGATCTTTTTCAATATATTTTCTATACTCATTTAATGTAGTTGCACCAATACAGTGTAACTCACCTCTAGCTAACATCGGCTTTAATAAATTACCTGCATCCATTGCACCCTCTGTTTTACCGGCTCCAACTATATTATGAAGCTCATCGATAAATAGAATTATCTCGCCTTCGCTCTTTTTAACTTCATTTAGTACAGCCTTTAATCTCTCTTCAAATTCGCCTCTGTATTTAGCACCGGCAACCAAAGACCCCATATCTAGCGAGAATATCTTTCTATTCTTTAAGTTTTCAGGGACATCTCCTCTAACAATTCTTAGTGCCAAACCTTCAGCAATAGCAGTTTTACCAACACCAGGTTCACCAATTAAAACAGGATTGTTTTTAGTTTTTCTTGAAAGAATTCTTATCACATTACGAATTTCTTCGTCTCTACCAATAACAGGATCAAGCTTTTGTTTTCTAGCTAACGCAACCAATTCTGAACCATACTTTTCTAAAACATTGTACGTATCTTCTGGTGTATCATTAGTAACCCTTGTGTTTCCTCTTACAGTCATCAAAACCTTTAAGAATTTATCTTTTGTTATACTAAATAATCTAAAAATCTCACTCAAATGAGAATTAGGTACTTCTAGTAATCCCATAAAAATATGTTCAACTGAAACATATTCATCCTTCATCTTTTGTGCATCTTTTTCGGCAACATTTAGTGCCTTATCTACATCTTGAGAAACATATACTTTATCCGGCTCTCTACCCGGTCCGCTTACTCCAGGTAATCCTTCCATAACTCGTTTTACTTCATTGGCAAAACTATTTAGTGAAATTCCCATTTTCTTTATTAACTCAGAAATAAGACCGTTGTCTTGGCTAAGTAATGCATATAGCAAATGTTCTTGTTCAATTTGCATACTAGAGTTCTCAACAGCTAGACTTTGAGCTGAATTTATAACTTCTATTGATTTTTGCGTAAATTTTTGTTCATTCATTTAAATCATTCCTCGTATAATATGTTTATAAGGTCAAAAACAACTATATAAACATACCCTTTC
>CAVHFU010000050.1:0-7933 GCA_963635575.1 bacterium
TTCGCATATTCTCCTAAATTGTGTTTACTTACATCAAAGTCTTTCCATATAATTTCTGCCCCATCTTCATTAACCCAATTACTCGTACAATCTGTTATGCAGTCCCAAAAAGCATCTAAATTTTTTCCATAATAATTTGGAAAGTCAAATAGCTCTTTTAGAACTAAATGAGTCTTTTGAATATTTACAAGTTCTTTTCCATCTAGTATAAATCGTTCCATACTTATTCTCCTATCCTTAATTACTCCACAAAGTACCAAACATGTTGACAAACAAGTCACTTTGGGACAGATATAAAATGTCATCTTCAATTATAGGCTCAAACATAAGATTATTTGAAACATTATTTATGCTATAAGTTTCATTACGGCAGTCAATTTCAATAGTATTATTATTGATTTCGAACTTTGCCATTTTTGAATAATGCTCCCACTTAGTAAGCTTTCCTCCTGCAAGTTCAATGAAAAACTTAGCAGGCACATAAGTGTTTATATAATTCTTTTGAGGATGCCTATAGTCAAAAATCTTTCCTTGGAATTCCACGCGTTTGCCATTTACAAAAAGATAATCGTCATTATATTTGTAAACGATTTCAGGCATTAAGCCTTTCAACTCTGTTGCAAATACAAGCTTTCAAATTATACCATATATATTATGTAAAATCAACTGGCAAATAAAATGTTTTCATTTAAAACAGAAAAGACAGGCTTAAAGCCTATCTTTCCCATTAAAATTAACAAATTCATTCACAACATAAAGTGGTCTCGCTTTTACCTCATCATATATCCTTCCGATATACTCACCCATAATTCCCAAGACCAGTAATACAATTCCGTTAAAGAATAACGAAATTGCCACAATAGACATCCAACCTTGTACTGTGTCTATAACATTAAATAACTTTAAGAACACTGCGATAATCAAATAAATAAACGACACACCAGATAACGCTATTCCCAAATAAGAAGTTATTCTAAGAGGCTTATATGAAAAAGAAACAACAGCATCAGTAGCAAACTTTAGCATTTTTCTCAATGGATACTTAGTTTTACCGGCATACCTTTTTTCTCTCACAAATTCAACATAAGTAGTATTAAATCCTAGCCAACTTATAATTCCTCTAACATATCTGTTTTTTTCATCCATTTTATTTAATGCATCACATACTTTTCTATCTATAAGTCTAAAGTCACCAGCATCAACAGGAATATCAAACTCAGTAAGCCTAGCAAGTATTCTATAAAAAACTTTAGCAGTAGCTTTTTTAAATATTGATTCGCCTTCTCTTTTTAGACGTTTTCCATAAACTACCTGGTAGCCTTCCCTCCATTTTTCAAGCATTTTTAAAATAACCTCAGGAGGGTCTTGCAAATCCGCATCAATAACCACAACAGCCTGTCCAATCGAATAATTCATTCCGGCTGTAATCGCCGACTGATGTCCAAAGTTCCTAGAGAAGTCAATTAACTTAACATTTCCATCCACTCTGCATATTTCCTTTAGCATTTGCCTCGTGTTATCTTTGCTACCATCATTTACAAATATAATTTCATATTTTTCATTAGTAGAATCCATAACTTTTTTTATTCTACTATAACATTCATTAACTACTTCTTCCTCGTTATAAACAGGTATTACAACAGAACAAACCACATTATTCTCCATAAAAATCACCTCAACTCAAAATTAAAAATACCAAGTTGAAAACCATTTAAGTCCATCAATATATTTATGCGAAGTAACTGTTCCCATAAGTACCGGGAAGAACATTACAAATAATATAAGCACTATCGCTAGATATATTCCTATAATCACATTTGAAAGCCTTTTACCATTATCAAGCTTCTTTATACTAAACACCAAAAGCATAATTAAAAACGGTAATGCGGTAAAATAACTATATATAAAAGATATACGAGTTATTAAAATCCAAGGAAAATATTGAAATGCGTATGCTACCAATAAAATAATTCCGTCTTTGTCTTTATCTCTCCATATAAAGAATAATGCAAACGGTATTGAAAGTAAGCCAACCCACCAAATAGCAGGATTTCCAAAGGATGCAATAGTCGAATACATTCCCTCAGGTAATACGTTATTGACATATAACCATAAAGGTCTTGCATCTATCGGCCACCTATACCATTCGGATTGGAACGGATGTGTATCAACCAAATTACTATGGTAACTAAAAATATATTTTTGATTATCTATCACAATATCAATTAAAGATTTCCCCGGATTTGATGCCATATACGGAATATATGACAATATATATATACCCGCCGGGATAATTACAAAAAACAAAACGCACCATAAGCAAGTTGGAATAAAGTTATGAACCAACCACTCTTTTATCTTCTTATCTTTCTTCACTTGTAAAAACTCTACTAATTTCGTTAAGAAGAAAATAAAAGCAAGTCCACCGCCGGCATATAAGCAACTCCATTTTGTTGCAGCACCAAGTCCAAACATAAGTCCGGACAAGAATAATGGCACAAGTGATTTTACAGACACCTTTTCCTCATAACTATTAGTAAAATAATCATACATAAAGTAATACATACAGATTATAAAGAATGTTGAATATGAATCAATAGTAGCAAGTCTTGTTTGAGGCAGCCTCATAAAATCGAACAACATTAAAAATCCAGCAATAAACGCGTATTTACTTTTCTTAAATACTTTAAAAGCAAATAAATACATAATCGGCACAAGTAATATTCCAAAAATAGTGCCCATAATTCTCCACCCAAATGGATTCATACCGAATATAGTAATTCCCAAAGAAATTATAATCTTACCTAGTGGTGGATGTGTCAATTCATATATACTTAAACCATTTAATTGCTCATATGCTGTTCTTGGAAAATAAATTTCATCAAAGTAAGTACTATTCATATATGTTGACGAACTTGGAACTAAATTTTGCTCATCAAATAGCATATCCGGAGTACCTTCCGACAAATCAGAAAAATGCATTCCTTTAACAGTTAATGGAATAAGCTCATATTCATTATCTTTGTTTAGCGTAAAGAATGCTAATTCATTTACTCCCCACCCCGGTTTTATGGCCTCAATTTTTATCTCCTTCGCATAGAAATCAACACCATAATTAAATTGCCAATAGAAAAACGATGACTTAGGTTTACGATATTTTTCTTCCTGATCTATATCTTCGCCAAAAGTAAATGCACTAGTGTACTCATCTTCAACATCATTTAAATAAGATACTTCGTAATAACCACCATCCGGAATGTTTCCTAAATACGCGACAACCCTTACATTTGTCTCTTTTTCAAATTCAATTGTGACACTTTCTCCACTTTCTCCAGCCTTCCAAAATGAAGAAGGTGCAAAATTATCGCCTAACTTATAAAAAGAAATAATTGCACAAACTAATGTAAGTACTCCCATTATAATAAAATCTTTTTTTGTTAATTTTTCCTTCTTATCATTATTATTTTTCTTCATAACACAAATAATAACAGAGAGAATTAGCACACTTCCCATCAAAATAGCAAAAATTAATTTAGAATATTTCTTAACAAAACTGTTCACTTCATTTTCCTCACCATGAACATTCTTAAATGTCAAACAAGGTGCATTCTCAGGTATTTCGCTCACTTTTTCAATTTTTAGATTGTCAAAATACGCATAACCGGCCGAAACTTCATTATATCCCCCAACACCTAAACTCAATTTCATTTTACTCTGTGCTTTGGATGTCTCTATATAAAACTCTTCTTCTTCCCATTTGCCATATGTATCATCAACAACAAAAGTTTCTATGCAATCAATTGCTGATAAATTTGCCCCAATTCCTTCTTCACTGCTTTTCGCTGACTTTAACATAAACGATATTTTATAATATGATTTTGGTGTAACATTAATTTCCTTGTAAATACGTGTATCATTTAACTCTCTATTTTGTATAAAAACAGAATTACCATTATTATACCCATTAGAAATAACAGCAACATCAGAGACATTATTATTAAAATAATCATTTTCGTAGTTGTAAATCTTCCAGTCAGTCAGACTGTTAAACTCATCTGTTAAAATAACACCGTTCTCAGTTCGCTTAAAATTAAAAAACAAAGTTGCACTTATAATCAAAATAATTACCAAAGATGCACATATGATAATTTTTTTATTTATCTTCATAAAAACCTCCATTTGGACAATAAATTGTCAACACAAAGTATAATTAAATTGCCTAAAATGTTAACGCAATAATAATATACTTTTTTTGCTAATTTTTCAACCTTTTGTGACTTGCTTTACACAAAAAAATGGCCGAAGCCATAAACTTCGGTCATTTTAATATAATTACAAACTCTTCTTTAATCTATTAATCGTTGCATCTTTACCCATAACTTGCATAATTTCATACATATCAGGAGACATTTGTCTGCCGGTTAATGCAACCCTTATTACATTAGAAACATCACTTACATTTCCTTTATAATTTTCCGGATTAGCCTTGTAATCTTTATTGTTACTTGCAAAGCCGGTTTTATCACAAATCGCCTTGATTTTTTCAAACCATGTCTGCTTGTCATCATCATAGTTATATGTTTCTAAGAATAATTTTACAATTTCTTTTCTATCACTTTCATTTATTTTTTCAGTGAAATCGTATTTCACATCAAATTTATCATCATAGAAATAAGATACTTGGTCTTTAACATCGCTCCACTTTGCAATGTCTTTTCTAGGCTTATTTCCACCTTTTTCAATACTAAATATCTTGATTGCGTAATCCTTATCACGAGATAATAGTTCAAAAAGTTCCCCATCAAACTTCTTAGCCCAAGCAAATACCTTTTCATAAACTTCTTCCCCTGACATTTTAGACACAACATCTTTACTTATATCAGCAAGTTTTACTAGGTCAAATAACGCACCACTTGCATTCATATCGCTTAATTTCATAGTAAAGTCTGTGTATGGAAGCGTTGGGTTAGCTCTTCTCCAAGGTTCAAATGAAGAATTGGCAATGTTTAATAAGTATTCTGTAACAGCAACATTAGGGTAACCTTCTTCGAAATAGTATGAAACCGCTGCTTCAGGGTCTTTTCTTTTACTTAGCTTTCTCTTAGTATCTCCTTCTTTCTTCATAATAGGAGAAATATGAGCATACTTAGGTGGCTCCCATCCCATAGCCGCAAACATTTGAAGATGAACAGGTATAGAAGATAACCATTCATCGCCACGGATAACAATTGTAGTTTTCATTAAATGGTCATCTACAACGTGTGCGAAATGATATGTAGGAATTCCATCTGATTTAATAATTACATGGTCGATATCATTTTCAGGAAATTCTACTTTACCACGAATTAAATCCTTATGCATAATCTTTCTGTTGTTAACTCCTGGACTTCTCATTCTTAAAACGAATTTCTTTCCTGCATTAATTCTTTCCATTATTTCATCATTAGAAAGGTTTCTATCTACTGCCCATTCTCCATAATAACCGGTTCTAGCCTTTACAGCCTCTTGCCTTTTTCTTGTCATTTCAAGTTGTTCTTCTGTACAGAAACAAGGGTACGCTTTTCCCTCTTCAACTAACTTTTTAGCGAATGTTCTATATATATCTGCTCTTTTGCTTTGAGTATATGTTCCATAATTTCCGACATCCGCACCATTTTCACCAATAGCACCTTCATCAAAATTAACATCAAAGTCTTTTAAGCAACTAATAATTTGTGCCGCTCCATTTTCAACTTCACGTTTTTTATCAGTATCTTCAATTCTTAAAAAGAATACTCCACCAGATTGATGAGCAGTTCTCTCAGCAATCAATGATGCGTATAATCCGCCAATATGTACAAATCCTGTTGGACTTGGTGCAAAACGAGTTACAATAGCACCTTCTGGAAGGTTTCTATCAGGGTACATTTCTTCATAATATTCCGGGGTCTTTGTTACGTCCGGGAATAAAACATCAGCTAGTTCTTTATTAGTCATAAATAACACTCACTTTCTATATTATACTTCCATAACTACTGGCAAAATCATTGGTTTTCTCTTAGTTTTTTCAAATAAGAATTCTTTTAATGTATCTTTAACACCAGCCTTTATTGTAGACCAGTCCTTAACACCATTTTCTTCAAATTCTTGCATTTGCTTTTTCAAGATTACTTTTATTTCTTCAATCAATACTTCTGATTCTTTCATATAAATAAATCCTCTTGAAATAATGTCCGGCCCGGCAACAACAGCACCAGTTTCATGGTCTAATGTTAAAACAACCACAATAAGTCCATCTTGGGATAAATGCTGTCTATCACGAAGAACAACAGAACCAACATCACCCACCCCAAGTCCATCAACTAACACTCTTCCTGAAGGTACAACACCGGCAACTCTAGCACTTTCCTTATCTAGTTCAAGTACTTTACCATTACTTAATATAAATATATTAGAAGCATTAAGTCCCATACTTTCAGCAAGTTTTGCATGCTGTCTTAAATGCTTATACTCTCCATGCACAGGAATAAAGTATTTAGGCTTTACTAAAGCTTGCATAAGCTTTAATTCTTCTTGACAAGCATGTCCTGAAACGTGAGTATCAGCAATGCTATGATATATAACATCTGCACCTTGTTTAAATAAGTCATCAACTAATTTAGAAACATATTTTTCATTTCCAGGGATAGGAGATGCAGAAATTATAACTCTATCTCCCGGATAAATTTCAACTTTCTTATGTTCTGCATTTGCCATTCTAGATAATGCAGCCATAGGTTCTCCTTGACTTCCTGTTGTAATTATACATATTTGTTGAGGAGAATACTTATTTATATCATCAATATCGATTAATGTATTATTTAACATCTTTATATAACCTAGCTTATGAGCAACAGTTATAACATTAATCATACTTCTTCCGCAAATCGCAACTTTACGTTTTGTTTTAATTGCTGAATTTATAACTTGCTGTATTCTGTGGATGTTAGACGCAAAAGTAGCAACTATAATTCTCTGGTCGGTGTCAAACAATTCGTCAAACACTTCTCCAATAGTGCTTTCTGACATGGTAAATCCGGGTCTTTCAGCATTTGTACTATCAGCCATTAGAGCTAGTACACCTTTTTTACCCAAGATACCAAACTTAGCTAAATCAATTATTCCACCATCAATAGGAGTATAGTCAACTTTAAAGTCCCCAGTATGAACTACCATTCCGGCAGGAGTATTAATAGCTAATGCCACAGAATCAGGAATACTATGATTAGTTCTTATAAATTCAACCTCAAAACATCCTAATTTTACTCTCTGACCTTGCTTTACGCAAAACATTTTAGTAGTTTTAAGAAGTCCGTGTTCCTCAAGTTTAGTTTCAATTAGTCCTAATGTAAGCTTTGTAGCGTAAATAGGTAAATTCAATTCCTTTAATACATACGGCAAAGCACCAATGTGATCTTCATGTCCATGAGTTATCACTATTCCTCTTATCTTATCTGCATTTCTTCTTAAATAAGTTATATCTGGTATTACTAAATCTATACCAAGCATATCTTCTTCCGGGAAAGCTAGTCCGCAATCTAATATAAACATATCATTTTCATATTCGAAAACAGTCATATTCTTTCCTACTTCGTGTAATCCACCTAAAGGAATTATCTTTAGTTTTGAATTACTAGTGTTTTTATTATTATTCAAATTTCTATTATTCACAAAATCCTTCCTTTCAATATTATTATGTATCCTAGTACATTTTAATTAACACAACAAAATCAACTGATCATTTAGAACAGTTTTTTAATAAATATTAAAACTAATTAATCCGAACAACAATTGGTATGAATAGTATATCACTATTATTTTCAAATGTCAAAGATTTTATATCCAACTACTTATTGCCTATATGATTAATTTTTGATAAAATCCTATATATTAATTTTTGAAAATGTCCCAAATA
>CAVHFU010000051.1:0-7928 GCA_963635575.1 bacterium
ATTATAGGGTTAGGGGTAGCTCTAAAGAGATATCCTAATGTTATCTTTCACACAGACGCAGTTCAAGCTTTTGGGTATTGTTGCCCCGATGTTAAGAAACTTAATATTGATATGATGTCAGTTAGCGGTCACAAGATTGGGGCTCCTCAAGGCATTGGATTTTTATACATCAGAAAAGGAGTGGAGATGAAACCGTTAATTAATGGCGGAGAGCAAAACTTCGGATTAAGAGGCGGGACTGATAATGTTGCTTATATTAATGGACTGGGCAAAGCTTGTGAACTTTTAAATCAAAGACATATAGATGGAAAATTAAAGAATACTTTTGTAACATTCTTAAAGAATGAAATTCCAGAGATTAAAGTTAATGGCTCTAGTATCTGGACATTTAATAATATAATAAGTTTAACAATACCAAATATAAATGCAGCCGAGTTGATTGAGTATTTAAGTATGAAGAGAATATATATATCAGCAGGAAGTGCTTGTTCTACTCATAGCGGGGAACCTTCTCATGTGCTAAAAGCTATAGGATTATCTGACGAAGAAATTAATTCTACCGTGAGAATTTCACTTAGCCACGAAACCACTATGGAAGAAATGCTTGAGTGTGCAGCCGCCATTATAGATTTTTACAAGCTGGTTGTTGACAGATAAGAATTAAAGGTATATAATAGCGATAGAAAATATGAAAGGAATAAAGTAAGTTGGTTAGTTTAGCTAGACTTCAAGATGAAATACTTAATAATCCTTCTCATATAGAAACAGTGCTCAATAAACTTGGTCACGAAGAAATACGAGATAGAGGTTCTTATTATCAGACATCTAACCTAGACGGAGATAATAAGACCGCTATTAGTATTAAGAAAGATACTTTGCAGTATCAGAACTTTACAAGGGGTAAAAGCGGTAATTTAATTACGTTGGTGGAAGACGAAAAACATTGTGAGTTCCGTAGGGCATTAGAATTGATCGCCGGGTGGATAGGTTTACAAGATAATTCTTATCAACAGATTAAGCTACCATTCTCGGGGTTTTATAAGAATGTAGAACACGATTATGAATCAGAAGAAATAATTCTTCCAGAGTATGAAGAGATTGAGCTTCCCCCTTGTGGACTGAGTAAAATGTTTTTAGATGACGGAGTAGATTTATTAACTCAGGAATACTTTAATATGAGGTTTGACTTGAGTAATAACAATATATGTATACCTATATATGATTTATATGGTAGGCTAGTCGGTTGCAAGGCAAGGAATAATGACAAAGATTGCCCGATGGATAAGCGTTGGTTTGCTCAGTTGCCGTTTTCTAAAAACAAGGTTGTATATGGTATGAATTATAATTACGATATTATCTCTAACAAACGAAGATGTATAGTCGTTGAGGCTGAGAAGTCGGTACAGATTATGAGGTCGTTTGGAGTTGGAGTTGGAATTGCCGTTATGGGACATAATATATCAAAACAGCAGGAGTTATTGATTAAATCATTAAACTGTGATGAGATAATAATCGGCTTCGATTCTGATATAGAAGAAGAAGAAGTTAGGTATGAAGCAAGCAAACTTATAGTAGATAATAAGTTTTATAAGAATAAGGTTAAATATATTTATGGTGGGTTACCAAATAGTTCCAAAGCCAGTCCTGTGGATTACGGGAGAAGCCTATTTAAAGACCTGCTAAAATATAACACATATAGAATATAATTAAAGGAAGGGATATAGGAAGATGGCTACTAGAGAGCAAGATGAAAGACTCGAAAAACTTAGAGCAGAGGGTAAAAAGCTTTATTCTATTTCGAGGCTTAACACAATGGAGCAATGTCCATATCAAGCTTATATGAGATATGTAGAACATAAATCTCAGAAGAACATTGGTATTTACGGTGAACTCGGGGAGTGTTGTCACTCAGTAATTGAAGAGTGTATTCACGATAAAACCAAAAGTGCAACAATGTTAAAGGATATTGTTAATAATAAGTTAGATGATTTAGAAATAACAGGAGTTGAGTTTCCTAAAGATAGGAACGGCGGAGACTCTATTAGAAACAATTGGATGAATAATATTCTTAGATTTTCTAAAGAGTTTAAAGTTCCTGAAGGAAGCTTCGAGACAGAGCAGCTTCTTTTTTATAAGGTTGATGAAGACCATTATATGATGGGTTACGCCGATGCTATTTGCCACTTAAATGATAAAGAGGTTTGGCTTGTTGACTGGAAGACTTCTAGCCAGTTCGACAAAGCTCACTTACTCTCAGCTGGTAGACAGTTGGTTGTTTATAAGTTAGCTTTGGAAGCATTGGGTTACAAGGTAGTTAGATGTTCGTGGTGTATGCTTAAATATTGCGAGACCTCGTGGACTTTAAAGAACGGCAAGACTAAAACTAAGGTATCTGAGTGGAGAAATCTTATTAAGGATATGAAGAACCAGATCGAGAAAGACTTAGACGCTCTCGGCTATGATGAAATCGAGTTAGAGTTAATACTCGATAAAGGATTAAACTCTAACTCGTGGGCTGATTTCCCACAGGAGATTCAAGATAAATATACTACTGTTGTTTACTACAGAGACTATGAAGTTACTGATGAACTTATAGAAGAAACAAAAGATTATATCAGTAGAATCATTAGTCAGTATGAGTCGCTAGGAGAAGACGGCGACAATTATCAGCCTTGCGATATAAATAAGAATAGTTATTTCTGTAATGCTTTATGCGGTTATGGTGGCAAGAGTTGTCAATGTAAATATTATGTAGATTATTGCGATCAGTTTGGTAAAGACGATGAGGAGGATTTATTTTGATTGACGATAATGAGGCTTGGGTTCTTACCCCAAAAGGAATTATATATGCCTGCTTGTTAGATATTATTGACTCAGACAATATTACTGATGAGGCGGTCAGCTTGGCAGCTCTCTTGCTTGAAGATCAAGAAGAGATAGACTTTGATGTAATGAAAGACATTATGTATTATTGTGAGTTCGGCTTGTCGAGCGTTCAATTTAAATTGTTTTACAAGAGGTTTGTGAAATGTATAATAACTAGTGGATATGCTGAATGATTTAATTCTTTTCGGTATATTTAGTATTATTAGTATAAGAGAGGAAAATTAATGAGAAGCCCAAGTAGATTGTATGGTATTTACAACGAAATGGAGAGAATGCATAGAACCGGGGTGCCAGATATGAGAGTAGGACAGATGTTGTCGGTGTTCAATGATTGGTTAGGTTCTCAAGACAAAGACATCTTCTATGTTGAAGATGAAGATTTTATAAAAATATTTGAACAGTTTATGAATTTTTTAAAAGGAGGAACAAAGAAGAATGATTAAGTACACAACGGAAGACGGTAAAGTTTTTGACACAAAGGTGGAGGCAGTAAAGCACGAGAGCGAACTTGCTGCAGCTAAGAAGAAAGAAAGAGAATTAAAAGAGAAAAAGGAAGCTAGAGCAAAAGAGGTCGAGGACGCTTACAAGAAGTATGTAGATTTATCTAATGCTTACAAAGAGGACTACGGAGAGTTTTTTACTCTTAAGAGAAGCTATGATAATTGGGCTGATTTTGCCAAGGATTTTTGGAGTTTTTAAATGAATAAAAAAGAGCGTAAGAGGGTAAAACAAACAAGAATTAAGAATAAAAAGTTACTTAAGAAATATCCGTGGCTTGCCCCTCGTAACGTGTGGAGTGACAAACTTGTTGAAAACGAATACAGATATACCTTGTTTGATGAGATACCTAGAGGTTGGAAGATTGCTTTTGGGGATATGATGATCGAAGAAATCAATCAAGAGCTGGTTGAACATAATCTCGTTAGAGAATACAGAATACTTCAGATAAAAGAAAAGTATGGAGAATTACGTTGGTATGACGGCTCTACAACAAAAAAGATAATGGACATAACTGATAAATACTCGGTGCTATCTAGGAATATTTGTATTTGTTGCGGAAAACCTGATGTAGGATATACATCCGGATGGATAACTCCTTTATGTGAAAAATGCTACAAAGGAGACCCTGCTGATTTAAGCGAGAATAATAGAATGGTAGATTCTTATGAATATTCTACATTTGGGTCGGGAATCGAGTGTGTAGTAGATATTAAAGACACCGCACAGAAAATTAGGGACAATTGGTATAGAAAACATAAAGGTAGAGCCGAAGAAAACAAAGAGTGCAATACTATGCACGAAGAATAAAAAATAAGCATAAAACAAAAGTGGGCGAGAAGCCACGGTAAAAGCAGGGCGATATAATTCGGGCTAAATTTGTGGCGTTCTCTCTCTCCACATAATTCAGGAGGTAAAGGAATGATTACAACAGTAACATTGTTTATTCTAGCTATCTATAGTGTTGTCAACACAATTATGGTTAACAAGTTGACTGATAAAGTGATAGAATTAGAAAATACAGTAAATGCGAATAGAACAGTCATAAGGAGGCTTGTGGCAAATGAAGAAGAGAAAGAAATTAGGAACGTTGAATCTTAGGGATGAGTTTACATTTGAAGATTTAGTAGAACTTATGTCTAAGAATAAGTTAATTATTAATGATAGAGTTTCATTCGGCAGAGACGTTATATATGACATATATGAGGATATAGAAGATGAATGAATTTAGTATTGAATGGATTAAAGGGCAGCAAGTTGCTACTGTGAGTTTTCCTAATAGTAGTAAACTAAAGAATACAATAGTGAAACTTGCTGAACAGTATCCAGATGAAGTTGATTATATTGAAAACGAAGATGGTAGTATTTATGGACATATTCCTGTGAAATATGTAGCGGTACGACATCCAAGAGTAATGAGCGATGCTCAGAAAGAAGCGGCAGCAGAGCGATTAAAAGCAATGAGAGGAGCTAGTGATGAATAGAGGAGACGTGGTATATTACACTCATATCCTTGATGATATGGGGATATATGAATGTATAAGATTAACTGTGAAGAAGGCTGATAAAGATTACTTCATAGGAGTTAGTGATGATCGAGTCCATTCTTATATTTTCCCCAATGATGTAGTTGGGAGACTTGTATTTAAAAACGAGCAAGAGGCGTATAGAATTGTGTTTAACGCATCTGAAGGAAAGGGCTATAGTCCAGTATTTATGGAGGATTTTCAATAATGAAACAGGAAAACCTGATTAAGATGTTGTCAGCTATTCATAACGAAAATCAGACAATGTTGGTGCTTATGTCTACCCTTTACAGCGCAGACGACAGAGAGAAAATATTAGAAAGAGTAGACAAATGTGAACAATTATTCGCCGAGGGCATCATAGGAGAAATGCCGAGCACAACAATATCATAGAGATAAGAATTAAAAGGTTGACGAATAGAAAATAATAATGTATGATAATAGCGAGGTCGAAAGGCTTCGCTATTATTTGTAACAAAGGAGAGAAGAACGGCGATGAACAATTATACGATTTTACATTTACACAGCATGGATTCTAACCCGTTTAGCGGATTAACAGTGGATTCTATTACGCCGTATGAACAGTACATATATAAAGCCAAAGAGCTTGGGATGAAAGCAATCGCATTTACCGAGCACGGTTCTGTATTGCATAATATTGCTAAAAAACAACTATGTGAGAAGAATGGAATTAAATATATTCACGCTGAGGAGTTTTATGTAACAAAATCATTAGATAATTTAGAAAGAGACAATTATCATTGTTTATTATATGCAGCCAATAAAGAAGGTGTTAGAGAGCTTAATTATTTATCATCAATATCTATGAATAAAGATGATGGTCATTTTTATTATAATCCTAGAATAACTATAGACGAGCTTATTAACACTTCTGATAATATTTTTGTATTGACTGGTTGTGTTGCTGGTATGCTTGCAAAAGGTGATGAAGAAATACAAGAGAAATTTTTAAAGTTTGTTATAGCGAATAAACATAGATGTTGGCTAGAAATACAACCGCATAAATTCCATTTACAGGTTATGTATAACAATTATCTATGTAACATTTCACAAAAATATGGATTGAAACTTATTGCTACTAGTGATATACACGCTATCAACGAAGAACATATGGATGGAAGAGCAATGATGCAGAAAAGCAAGAATATCGTTTTTCATGATGAAGATGAGTGTGATCTTACATTTAAAAGTTATGATCAATTAGTAGATGCATTTAATTGGCAAGGAAGTTTGCCAACAGAAGTTTTTATGAATGCCATAGAAGAAACGAATAGGTTCGCTGATATGGTCGAAGATTACGATTTAGATTATTCTAATAAATACCCTAGGTTATACGATAATGCCGAAGAAGAATTTAAAAAAAGAATAATAGCCGGCATATATGAACGAGGCATAAACAAGTTGCCTAATTACAGAACTGAATATAAACCAAGGATTAAGGAAGAATTTAAAGCATATAAACAGACAGACGCTATTGATTTTATGCTTTTAGACTCAGACTATAAAAACTGGATGCGTGAAAACGGTATGCATTGTGGGTGTTCTAGAGGCTCTGTCGCAGGAAGTCTGATAGCATACCTTATTCATTCAACAGATGTTGATTCTGTCAAGTACAATTTAAACTTCTCTAGATTTATTAATCCCGAAAGAGCATCGTTGGCAGATGTGGATACTGATATTTTTGCCGAAGATAGATATAAAGTAAGAGAATATTTTTTTAATAAGCCCGGATTATATTGCTGCAATATTGTTACATTTAATACAATTCAGCTTAAAGGAGCAATCAAAGATATTGGTAGAGCTTTAGGTATGACACCAGATGAAACGCAAGCCATATCGAATCAAGTATATGCTGATGAAAATGGCAATGATACATTGCCGAAAGAAACAAGAGATAAGTATCCTGAGTTGATAAAGTATGTAGATATAGTTAACGGCACTATTACTTCATTAGGTAGACACGCTGCTGGAATTGTATGTAGCCCAACTGATGTGAGGTATGATTTTGGAACATTATCCATTAGTTCAGATCCTCGTCCTGTTAGTCAAATTGATATGCATGAAGTGGATAGCTTAAATTTTGTTAAACTAGATTTACTTGGACTAAATGCAGTGGGGCTCATAGATAAGGCTTGTAAACTTATAGGAATTGATTATTTAACTCCAGACAAAATGGATTTTTCGGATGAAAATGTGATTAATTCGATAGCAAAAGATACAACTCTTATTTTCCAATTTGAGTCTGGTTTTGCTTCGGATGGCTTAAAAAGCACACTTAGCAAAAAAAGTATTAATAATATGAAGAGTAAAAATAACGACATTTCTTATCTTGATATTATAGCAATGGTTTCAGGAGCTATTAGACCAGCTGGTGAATCTTACAGAGAAGATTTGTTTCATGGAAGATATCACGACAATGGTGATGATACGCTTAATAAATTCCTTGAACCAACACTTGGCTACCTAGTGTATCAATGTCAAATTATCGAATTTCTTAATAAATTTTGTGGTTTTACAATGGGACAAGCCGATATTGTACGTAGAGGGTTTGCCAAAAAGACTGGCACAGACGAATTTATACCAGTTATAAAAAATGGTGGATATATGAAGGATATTCACGGCGATAAAGATGAAAGATATATTAAAGGATTTGTCGCAATCGCTCAAGAACAGTATGGAATGACGAAAGAAAAGGCGGAAGAAGTTATTGTGTCATTTTTGCAAGTAATTGAAGACGCTTCGTCTTATCTTTTCTCTAAAAATCACGCAGTACCCTATAGTCAAATTGGTTTTATGATAGGATGGTTGAGATATTATTATCCGGTGCAATTACTTACAGCTGCATTAAATGTCTATAAAGCAAATGATGCTAAAATGCTTGAAATAAAAGAATATACTAAATCTAAAGGTATAAAAATAGAAGGTATTAAATTTGGTAAATCTAAAGCAGAGTATTTTATGGATGTAAATAGTAATACAATATACACGGGTATTGAG
>CAVHFU010000052.1:0-7534 GCA_963635575.1 bacterium
AATTTTCCCGTTATTGTTTGAATTTTTTTAGGACATTTTCAAAAATTATTGACATTTTGTTGCAAAAGAAAACACCAAGTAACAACTTGGTGTTTTTATTAATTAGCATAGAACCTGTCTAAGTCATTAAACTCTTTTTGTTCAGGGTTTATATAAGCATTAGTCGGGCCTGCATTATTCTTTATGAACTTTGCTTTTTCTTTAGACTGATTTAAAAATTCCATAATGTCATTTTTATATTTTAAGCCCTTCTCATTCCAAGAACAAATTATCTTATTTAAATACTCAAAACTTGGGTTTGTCTTAGATGTAGTCTTTTTAAGGGCAATCTCTATAACATCCATATCATATCCAAATTCCATAGCCCATTTATCTACATATGCTTCTTCATACTCAGTTAATTTTCTTGTAATTCCAAGTTTCTTGCTAATAGCCTTCTTTAGCTTATTGCATTTTTCATACTTTTGATAATACATATCCAAATCATTAACCGTCTTTATTGCATTGCTATGCCAAGCCTCTGCAACTGTAAATAAGTAATTTTTATGCAAAGCTCTTTTATCGTAGCAATAATTAAACAACGAATAAACAACATCTTCATCAAATGCAAATTTATCAAAAATAGTAGCAATATCATTATACCAAGCAGGACTCATAATTCCCTGGAAGAAAGTATTATTTATAGCCGTAATAACAGAACTTCTTCTCTTATTTCTATTAAGCTTGTCCACAGCTTCTTCAGGAGAGGTTGAAAGCTTAGGAGTATATAATCTGTTAATTTCCTTCTCCTTTAAATCATTCATCACAATACCTTTTTCATTACTTAAAGCAAGTCCGGCTTTATTAAAATATTCAATCGCCGCTTTCACTCTATCTAGTTGCAGACCGGTTTTTTTAGACAAATCCAATAAAGAAATCTCTTTGTTATGCTTAGTTAAAAAAAGGCAATATAAATAAACCTTAACAAAATCTCCATCTGCCTCTGTTAAGAACTCGCTTATAAATATATCTGAAACTGCTGTATCACCTAGCAATAATGACTCTTTCTTTAAAATCTGCAATATACCCATCTCCTATTTTCCAATTCTACCACAAAGCATTTCATTAATGCAAGAAAAAAGAGTAAATACAAAAATTAAATTTCGATTTACTCTTCATCTTTTGTAACATTACAGCTCTCCGAACTCATAACCCATTTCTCTAGCTTTATCAATAATGTCTCCTAATGCATTTGCATTATCACGAGATACTGCATGAAGCAACATCACTTCTCCTGGATGCAAGGCATTTATTACTGCGTTATAAGCATAATCAGTACCTTTTTGGTTATTAACTTCCCAGTCTTTATATGCAAAGCTCCAAAAAACATTTGTATATCCAATGCTCTTTGTAATAGATAGTGTTCGCTCACTAAACTCACCCATAGGTGGTCTTAAATACTTCATAGACTTTCCATACGCGTCATAGAATTTTTTATCTAAATCAAGTACTTCCTTCTCTACTTCCTCATCACTTAAAGTAGGCATACTTTTATGATTTACGGTATGATTACCAACTTCATGTCCTTCATCAACCATTCTTTTTACAAGTTCTTTTTCTTTCTCTAAATATGGTCCTGTAACAAAGAATACAGCTTTTACATTTTTCTCTTTTAATGTATCTAAAATCTGAGCTGTGTAACCATTTTCATAACCTTCATCAAAAGTCAAATATATAGTTTTGTCTTCATTAGACTTTAAATAAATGGCATCATATTTATTCGCCGGAACTGATAAATCTTTTCCAAAAGTAGGCTGATTATGGTCTTTTCCCTTCATAAAATACCAACCAATTTTTTTATTACTTAAAGTTGAAGTATCCTCGGCAGGAAAAATTGATGGCTTAACACTCGGTTCCGGAGTAGCAGTCTCTTCCGGCTTTACTTCCTCATTTATTATAGGTGACTCAGACGGCAAAATTATCTCTTCATTTTTCTTGTCTCCACATCCGGGACATAAAAGTGCTATACATAATAGCAATAAAAGCTTTTTCATCATCAAGCCTCCATTTTGTATTTTGGGGTTATTTCATAAAAGTATTATATGCCCTATATGCCATATATATGTCTGCTTTACTTGTAATTTCAAATGGTGCATGCATTGAAAGCACTGCTACTCCACAGTCAATTACATCTAATCCTTGGTCAGCCAAATAATATGCGATAGTTCCTCCACCGCCTTGGTCAACTTTTCCTAGTTCGCCCATTTGCCAAGCGATATCGTTTTCATCAAAAATCTTTCTAACTTCTCCGACAAATTCTGCACTAGCATCATTTCCACCAGATTTTCCACCATGTCCGGAATACTTCGCAACACAAACACCTTCTCCTAAATAGCAAGAATTGTTCTTTTCCATCGCGCTAGCATATGTTGGATCATATCCTGCATCAACATCTGCAGAAAGCATTTTACTGTTAGATAAAGCTCTCTTTAATGCAAGTTCGTCATATTCTCCTCTTAAATTCATAAGTTCAGCAAGGAAAAATTCAAAAGCACGAGATTCCATACCTGTATTTCCCATACTTCCAACTTCTTCTTTATCTGCTAATACGCATACAGCTGTTTTTTTGCATAATCCAATTTCGCAAATAGCCTTTAGAGATGTGTATGCGCAAACTCTATCGTCTTGACCGTATCCACCAACAAAAGCAGAATCAAATCCAACTGATTTAGCTTTAAATGCCGGAACAACTTCAAGTTCTGTACTTAAGAAATCTCTTTCTGTTATTCCGTATTTCTTGTTTAATATATCTAAAACATTAAGTTTTACTTTTTCTTTAACCTTTTCATCATCAAATGGAATTCCACCAACTAAAATATTAAGTTCTTCGCCTGTAATAGCCTCTCTTAAAGGCTTAGAAACTTGGTCTTTAGCTAAATGTGGTAATAAATCAGTAACACAGAAAACAGGTTCGCCTTCTTGTTCGCCAATACTTACATTTAACTTAGTTCCATCTTTCCTAACCACAACACCATGAATAGAAAGTGGTATAGTTGTCCATTGATATTTCTTAATTCCACCATAGTAATGTGTTTTGAGTAAAGCCATTCCATCAGCTTCATATAATGGGTTTGGTTTTAAATCAAGTCTTGGTGAATCTATATGTGCACCCACCGCATTAATTCCTTCAATGATAGGCTCTTTACCTATAATAGCTAAGAATAAATTTTTATCTCTGTTAGAATAATATACTCTATCGCCTTCTTTTAATTTCTTATAAGTACTAATTGGCCTAAAGCCTGCTTCCTTAGCAATTTTAATTGCCTCTTCAACAGCAAGTCTTTCAGTTTTACAATTATTTAAGAAATCAATATATCCTTCCGAAAAATCCTGAATCTTCTTTAATGTCTTTTTATCTGATGTTTCCCAAATCGATTTTCTTTGGAAAATTAACTCCTCGCTACGTAATTGTCCAGCAGTTTTTTCAGTATCTTTTTTTGTTGCCATAACACTTTCCTCCTTTGTAAATTTTATTGCTATTTTGCCACAATATATCCGCTTTCACGAATAACATCTTGTCCTTTCTCAGACAATATATATTCAACAAGTTTTTTTACTTGTGAACTTTTCATAGCATCTTTTCTTACTATTACATATATATCAAACGTAGCCGGATATTCATCCATAAAAATTTTAACATCATCAGCTTTTTCTCCGTCTACCTTTAATACTCTACAATTATCAGGTAATTTTATATTTTTTAACGCATTGTAATTAGTGTAACCTATAGCGGATTTTCTTGTGTCTAAATAATTAGCAATTGCATTTATTAAACCATTTAAGCTCTCATCTTGCAACCTTATCTTAGGTTTTTCTAATACATAATCCCCCATATACTTTTTAAATGCATAGTATAGTGTTTCAGCAGATTTAGATTGATAGGCTAGAATATCTAGCTCCTCTCCTCCCAGTTCTGACCAATTAGTAATGGCTTTAGAATAAATCTTTTTTATATCCTCACTTTTTAAACTAGTTACCGGATTTTTAGAATTATTTAAAAACACAAATGCATCTCTTGAAATAATATATTTTTCAATTTCGATATTCTCATTATCTAGTCTTGTTATGACTTCATCATCAGGCAAAGGAGAAATTATAACATCACATTTTCCTTCTATTAAAGAATTATATGCATCATCTATGTTTTCTATGCTAAAATACTTTTCAGATTTTTTATCAGAGAATTTATAATATTCTTTAGCAAGATTATACCCCAAACTTTCAGTAAGCTCAGTCGTAAAAACTTTAGTTGGTGCTTTACTTAAATTAACTATTAAAACCACAATCCCTATTATTAAAACTACACATGTAGCAACTATTGCAATAAGGTATTTTAGTGGTAACTTGCCACCGTATCTAAGACGGTTTGCACGTTCATATTTTATATTATCGATAAAATCTTTTATATCCACAAAAATCACTCCCACTATTTTCTACACAAAAAAATTGTATCAAAATTTAATTTAAAATACAATTTTTTTTTTTTTTTTTTAAAAAAATATTTACAAAATGATGCAAATTAAACCTCCGCTACCCTCATTAATTATTCTTTGCAATGTTTCTTGAATCTTTTCCTGTGCATCTTCAGGCATTCTATTTAACTTATTGTTTAATCCTTCGCTTACTAATTCATGTAATGACTTCCCAAAAATATTGGACTCCCAAATTTTCTTCGGATCGCTTTCAAACTCTTCCATCAAGTACTGTACCAACTCTTCTGATTGTCTTTCACTTCCTACAATAGGTGAAACTTCTGTTTGAATATCGGCACGTATCATATGAATACTTGGCGCACTAGCTCTTAACTTAACCCCAAACTTTCCCCCCTGTTTAACTATCTCAGGTTCTTCTAGGCTAAGTTCATCCATAGAAGGGCTCACAATTCCATATCCTTTAGTTTCTACCTCATGTAAAGCGTATTCTATCTTGTCGTACTCTTTTTTAACATGAGATAAATCATTTATCATGCTAACTAGCTGACTCTGATTTGTAATTTCTACTCCCGCCATTTCACTTAATATTTTGTAGAATAGTTCTTCCGGGAAAGTAAGCTCCATTTTCACTTTACCATTTGCCATATTTATTTCTGTAACAATAGCATCAGTAACATCTTCGATTTGCGAAATATTATTCACTGCCTCATCAACATTTCGCATATTTTTAACTTGGCAAAAAGAGTCAACAACCTCATCAGTTATTTGCTTTTTAAACCAATGATCACTATCTAAGCAATCAAGCCATCCCGGCAACTTTATATTTACTTCATCAACAGGGAATTCCATAAGCATTCCCTTAAAGATGTCATTTATATCATTCGGTGTAATTCCCATACAATCAACAACCACAACAGGCGCATCATATTTTTCCGCAAGTTCCTCTCTTAGAGCTAATGTAGCTTCGTTTTGTGGATACGCCGAATTAAGAATAATTACAAAAGGCTTATTTAACCCTTTTAGTTCCTTTACTACCCTTTCTTCTGCTTTAACATACGCCTCTCTCGGCAACTCAGAAATTGTTCCGTCTGTTGTTACCACCAAGCCAATCGTCGAATGTTCGTTTATAACCTTTTGCGTGCCAATCTCAGCTGCTTGTTCGAACGGAATTCTCTCATTAAACCAAGGCGTAGAAATCATTCGTGGTGCATTATTTTCTAAATGTCCCATTGCACCGTCTACCAAATAGCCTACACAATCCACCAACCTTACCTTCATTTTAATCTTATCTTCCAATTCAATTTCAACAGCATCGTTCGGTATAAATTTAGGTTCTGTTGTCATTATTGTTCTACCGGATGCACTTTGTGGAAGTTCATCTTTAGCACGTTCTTGCTCATGGAAATCCTTAATGTTAGGTATTACCATTAGGTCCATAAATCTTTTTATAAAAGTTGATTTTCCTGTTCTAACAGGTCCGACAACTCCTATATAAATATCGCCACCCGTTCTAGTCGCAACATCTTCGTAAATACTATATTTACCCACCTCTAACAACCCCCTTGTACTTGTTTTTCTTTACAACTGTATGCAGGAAATTGTATAGATATGCATTGTTTGTTGCTTATTATTTATTCAATCAAATTTTACCATTTATAGTTATACTTAATAATTTACAACAAAAAACGGCTTTAACAGCCGTTTTACATTAAACTAATTATCTTTTCTGCCATATATTTAGCGGCACTTCGTGGTGCTACTTTTCCCGGTAATCCTAGTGCCCAATATGTTTCTAAATTTAATTCTTTTGCTTTTTCAAAATTAATTCCACCTGGCTTAGAAGCCAAATCAATTATCACGCATTTTTTATCTGCATTTTGTAGCGCAGATGTATCTAAAACCAAATGAGGAACAGTATTAAAAATCACATCTGCTCTTTTGATACAGCCTTCTAACTCCGAATATTGAATAGGCATATACCCCATTGCTTTTATCCAAGCAAAATCTGCTTCTTTTCTTGCTACTACATAAATATTCGCTCCAAAACCCTTAAGTATATTGGCAAGGATTTTTCCAATTCTCCCATAACCTAAAATAAAACAATTTGCCGAATGCAATGTACTTTTCATACTCTTTAACGCAACCTCTATCGCACCTTCAGCACTAGGAATTGCATTTAAAACCGCAATATCTTCATAGTCCAATAAATCACATACTTTTATGTCATATCTGTCTGCTATGTCTCTTGCCTTATCCGAAATACTACCGGCAAATAAAACTTGTGAAGAATTCATTGTATTAAATAGCCTTTCTATGCTTACCTTCTCTTTATTTTCAGCCGTATTAACAGTCTCCCCATCTCTAGAAAACGGAGTACCTGCAACAATAAAGTCTGACTTAGCTATAAAACTTTCAAAATCACTAACCTCATTATCAAACAAAGCATACGTCCCTACATTTAGGCCTCTCTCTCTTAAAATTCTCGCAAGTTCAACACTTCGCAAATCTCCACCTAAAATTCCTATTGTTTTCTCCAACGTATTCACCTCTAAACATTATATGAGCTTTAGAAATTTTATGACACAAAAAAGCAACCTAAACGGTTGCTTTTTCAATCTATTGAAAATGGACATCGAAATCATCTTCAAACAAATTTAAGAATTAAAGAGCTTTTACGTTAGCTGCTTGTGGTCCCTTAGCACCATCAACAACTTCGAATTCTACGTCTGTTCCTTCTGCTAAGCTCTTGTAGCCATCCATCATGATAGCTGAGAAATGAACGAATACGTCATTTCCTCCTTCTCTTTCGATAAATCCAAAACCTTTTTCAGCGTTAAACCATTTAACTTTACCTTTTTCCACTTTCACATTCCTCCTAGAACATATTTTATCTTAAGTTAATTAAGATAAATCTTGCGTTATTGCCGATGTCGTACAAAAACTACAAGTATAATCTATCACACTTGTTTTGCATTGTCAAGGAATTAAATTTGGATTTATGTCAAGTTCTAATTCATTTATGATAATGTCCTTATATATCATTTGAGAAAATGTCCTTCCAA
>CAVHFU010000053.1:0-7070 GCA_963635575.1 bacterium
TTTGGGACATTTTCAAAAATTAATATATAGGATTTTATCAAAAATTAATCATAAAGTGTCCACTAAAATATAAAAATCTGTTTACATTTAGTCGAAAAATTGGTATAATAATAATGTTGTTTGTTCTTGATACAAATAGCAAAAAATTTGTTTAAGAAGACAAATTAATGGAGGGATGTATAAATGGTAACAGCAGTTGTAGGTGGAAACTGGGGAGACGAAGGAAAGGGAAAGATTACAGACTTGCTTGCGGAATCAGCTGATATAGTCGTAAGATTCCAAGGCGGAGCTAATGCGGGTCATACTATCATTAATGAGTATGGAAAAACTGTACTTCATATTTTACCTTCTGGAGTATTTAGAAAGAACACAATTAATATAATTGGTTCTGGTGTTGCATTAAATTTGGATAATTTATTTAATGAACTCGAGGGTGTAAAAGCTAAGGGTGTAGAACCTAAAATGTTAATTTCTGATAGAGTTCAAGTAATTATGCCATATCATGTAAAACTTGACCAATTAGAAGAAGAAAGACTTGGAAAAAATAGTTTTGGCTCAACAAAATCAGGTATAGCACCATTTTATTCAGACAAATACCTAAAAATTGGTTTCCAAATTTGTGAAATGTTTGATGAAGATCTACTAGAAAAATTAGAGAGAATTTGTGAAGTAAAGAACAAGTACATCGCTGCCGTTTATAATACTGATTATAGAGTAAATCCAAAAGAAATGTATGACTACTTGATGTCTTATAAGGATAGAGTAGCACCATTACTTTGCAACTTACCTGTATTTATGAGTGAAGCTGTTAAGAATGGAAAGAATATTTTGTTAGAAGGCCAATTAGGAGCATTAAAAGATGTTGATAGTGGTATTTATCCAATGGTTACATCTTCATCACCTGTTGCCGGATTTGGTTCTGTTGGAGCTTCTGTTCCTCCATATGAAATAAAGAGAATTGTTGTAATTACTAAAGCATATTCTTCTAGTGTTGGTGCAGGTGCATTTGTTTCTGAAATTTTTGGCGATGAAGCTAAAGAATTAAGAGACAGGGGCGGAGACTGTGGAGAATATGGTGCAACAACAGGAAGACCTAGAAGAATGGGTTGGTTTGACACTGTTGCAAGTAGATATGGTTGTATAGTACAAGGTGCTACTGAAGTAACTTTATCATTACTTGATGTTTTAGGTTACTTAGATAAAATTCCTGTATGTACGGCATACGAAATTGACGGAAAAATAACTAAGGATTTCCCTGTTACGCATTTACTTAACAAGGCAAAACCTGTATATACATATTTAGATGGATGGAAATGCGATATATCGGGAATTAAGAATTATGATGAATTGCCTGAAAACGCAAAGAAATATGTTGAATTTATCGAAAAAGAATTAGGATATCCAATTAAGATGATTTCTAATGGACCTAAGAGAGACGACATTATTATTAAATAGTAAAGACGAAATTGCTAAAAACTTGTTTAAAGTTTTTGGCAATTTTTGCCTTGAACTGTTTTGGCAAAGTGTTTTGATTGACATTTTCTTGCTGTGCTAGTATAATTGAAATGGAGAATTTTACTAAATAATCTGATAAGGAGAATGTTTATGAAATTTTATTTGGACGACGGAAAAAATATTGAGATTGATATAAGCTTCGACGGGGTAAGACCAGCAGTTGTTTCGATAACACCAAGAAAATATTTCAAACCATTAAATCCTAGAATAGAAGAAGATATTTTATGGAATTTATATAATATTGTTGAGGTGAAACAACACTATGATGATATAAACTTATTTGATTTACAAATTGGAGGTCAAAAATTCTTTGAAATGAACTTTGATACTAGAGAAGTAAAGAAGGAACACTCTTTAACGAGCTTTGAAGTTAGGCGACTTGCCCAAGCTAAATACAGAGATGGAATTATTGGGGAAGGTAAGTATGAAAGACCAGCCATTTTCCCTAGGGATGAAAGCAAAGAATTTAGAATAAAGACTGATTTACATGCACATTTGTCGGCTATTTTGAGCGGTAAAGATTTGATCCAAATAGGAGAAGAATGTAATATTTCATATCCGTTAAAACTTGCGCAAAGTATAGGACTAGATATTGAAGGACTAATACCTGACGAAAAAGGGAACTTGAAATTGGATGATATCTTGGAACGTGATCCTAATAATAGATTAATACTTGGTGATAGCTTGGAAATATGCCCTTATACAAACGAAACTTTTAACAGAATGGAAGAAATATATACTGCAAGGTCACCATTTTCTAAAAACAAGGACATACTAGAACCTATTCTTTGGAAAATAGCTGAAAAGTATGTTGAGTGTGGTGTTGAATATGCTGAATTGTCAAGTACAGAAGTTATAAAGGATGTTGAATTTTTAAGTAAAATGCATGAGATTTTACCTAAAATAGAAGAGTTTTGGAGTAAAAAAGGCAAGACTATAAATATTAGATTTTTAGCGGCAATTGCTAGAGACTCAATAGAGCAAAAGAAAGATGATGAAATAGATATATTAGAAGAAATCGCTAAAAGTCCATATGTAGTTGGATGTGACTTTTTGGGACATGAAAGTAATCCGACGTCCGATATAGCCCCTCAAATTAAAGAAATTACAAGATGGGCGATTGAGAATGACCCTGATTTTACTATAAGAGTACATGCAGGAGAAACTGATATATTTAATAATGTTGAAGATACATTGAAACTAATTAAAGCGACGTACGAGGAAGCTAAGCAAAAGAATCCTAATGCAGTATTGCCACCTGTAAGAATTGGACATGCCGTATATAAAGTAAAGACTGAAGAAGTAGATAGACTTGCACAGGAGTTAAATGTTGTGTTTGAATGTAATGCTACTTCAAACTATGGTTTAAATAATATTTCTGATTATAATTCGCCACTTAAAAAGAATTTAGATAAAGGAATTCCTACCGTTATAGGTACTGATGGATTTGGATTATATGGAACATCTCCTATAAATGAAGTTGTAATAGCGAAGGGTAGAGGAATAAAAGACTTTTCTTTGGTAAGTAATACTGAACAATCTATAATTAATAGAAGCATGAATAGATTCAAAGAAAAAAAAGAAGTATTTGATAAGGCTTTAAGTGATCAAATGGAACAGCAACACAACGGAAATGTAAGTTCACTTTTCCGTGTAAAGTATAGAAATGGAGAACCACAATATATAGGAACGAGAAAAGAAAGAATTGATAATGAAAATAAGAAATATAAACAAGATATTTCCGAATTTTTGGAATTAGTATTTAAACTTGGTGGAGCAACTATTTTGAGAACTCCTGAACAAAGAGCAGAATTTGAGAAGAAAATTGAGGGGAAGAAACCTATAATGATTGTAAATAATGCTCTTAGAACTAATAGTGATAATTTACCTGAAGAATCTCCTGAAATGCGAGAAATAGTAAAACACTTAATTGTTAATGCTGATCCGCAAAAATCATTTTTCGTAATAGGCGGAATAAAATGCGGGGCTGAAAAGTTTTTGATGCATTGTTTAAGAGAAGTTAAGGAGTTAAAGAAATTTGATGTCTTGAGTTTCGTTACTGAACAAGCTATAACAACAGAAAAAGCAAAAATAGAGCCCAAGGTCATTACTGATGTAATTATGATTGAAAATAGATCGGCTAATATCTTGAGTTCTAATTTCTTGCTACCTAAAGAAATGGGAGACTTTATGAAAGAGCACAAAGGACTTATGTTAGCTTTGGGTGGAAGTGCTGTTGTGGCGGACATAGTTCAATATGCCTTTAATGTTGGCGATATAGATACATATTTGAGTTCGGAGATAAAAGGAACGGCACGTAATAAAACTAGGCAATATGATGATTTTACACGTAATAGAAAAAGCAAGAATGGCAGTACGATTTATAGCTTTGCTACGGTTGATGAGTTTAAAGAATTATTAAAAGCAAACAATCCGGAAATTTTTATGCCGGATAAAAGAAAGTTTAAGTACAGAGTTACTCATAAATCTGAAATGGAGCATTAGCGGAGTATTATTTTGGAGGTAATAATAATGAGAAAGAATTTAGCAATTGCTTTTGCAATTTTGTTGTTATTGGTAGTACCAAGTTATGCTGTTACAGATGGAACTAATAAAACAATTAAATTAAATACAACAATAAAGGATTATTTAGATACCTACGATGAAGTGGATTACTTTAGTTTCGATATAAATAGACCGGGAAGTATAAAAATTGATTTTGATTTTGATGTAAAGAGTCAATACATTGTAAAACTTTTAAATTTAGATACTAATAAGGTAATACAAAATTTGACTTTTACCTGCGAAGTTAATACAGTATCTGGAAGATATGAAAAATCCGGAAATAAAATCAGAATAAATGAAGGGGAATACCAAATACAGGTGAGTACATCTGGTAGAAATGGTTATTCTGCTAAACAATATAAATTGGTTGTTAATTATGATAAGGAAACCGGAGATAATTATGAAAAGGAGAGTAATAATACTCCACAAACATCTAATATAGTTGATTATAATAGGAAGATAATTGGTAATTTGGAATCAACTTCTGACGTGGACTATTATATGGTTGAAATAAGAAAGCCGGGGACATTGCAAGTTAGATTACAATATGAACAAAATGCAAGATATAATATTGATATTTATAAAGATGTTGATGGCAAACTTAGTCAAATACAAAATGGAAAAATTACTGATGACACATTACTAAATTTAAATGGCAATATATATGTTTCAGATAGACTTAGAGTATCGTCAGGCAACTATTATGTTAAGATTTCCGGAGGATATCGAAATTCATATACTGATGAGGACTATATAATGACGATTTTATATTCTGCCGAAAACTATAGTTCTTACGAAAGAGAGCCGAATGATTCCGTAAGTGATGCAACAGAAATTTATACTCCTGAAACATTTATTGGAAATATGAGTTCAAAGTCTGATGTGGACTATTATTTCACAAGACTTTGGGGTGGAAAATGGTATGTTTCTATGGAATCACCTCAAAATGCTGAGTACAATGTTGTGATTTATAAAGATGTAAACGGGAAATTAAGTCAGATTACTTCCGGTAAGATAAACGCTACTAATAAGAATATAGAAGTAGAGGATGCAAGTGGAGATTATTATATAAAAGTTACTTCAAAAACATATTCGAATGATGATTATACAATTTCAGTGATAAGCGAAAGAGATATAAAGAGTTCAAAGACTATTATATTAGAAGTAAATAATCCATATATGGTTGTTGACGGTGCAACGGTGTTAATTGATGGAAATAGAGGCACAACACCTGTAATTGTGGATAATAGAATGTTATTGCCTATTAGAGCTATTATAGAAAATTTGGGTGGAAATGTACTTTGGGATGAAAGTGCAAAGACTATAACTTTCGAGTTAAATGGAACAGTAGTAAATATGACTATTAATAGCAATGTTGCATATGTTAATGGGAGAGTTATGTATTTAGATGTTCCAACACAAACAGTTAACGGAAGAACAATGGTGCCGATAAGATTTATTATGGAAAACTTAGGTGGAAATGTTGTTTGGAATAATAATATAGTTACAATTAATTTTTAAGCTAAAAAGGCCAAGATGTAAAATTTCTTGGCTTTTGGTATATAATGTCACTTAAATTTGATAAATTTTTGCCGATAAATAATATGCTTTCTTGATTAAAGAAATATATTTTAGACTATAATTTAGAAAAGATTACATATTAGGAGGCAATGATATGCAAGAAACGAGTGATGTAAAGATTATTTCGATGTTGGGTGAAGTTAATGGAAAGATTAATGACATTGGTATAATGCTTGAAAAAATTCAAGATAAAATGGGCAAAAATTTTAGAGCTTTAGCAGAAAATCAGATTTCAACAACAGATAAGCTAAATGAGCTAGGCGACGATATAAAGGAAATCAAGTTCAAGGTAGGGGTACTAGAGTCAGGAGTAGGACTAAATGCCTTTAAGATAGGAGAATTAAGTAAAAGAGGGTCGATTTAATCGACCCTCTTTTTAGTGTAATAGTTTATTATAGCCCATTTAATAAAGATAATACATTTTTGTATTGAGAGTTTGCTTGAGATAGCATAGAGATCGCAACTTGATTTATCATAGACTGCTTGGTATAGTTAACCATTTCGGCTGCAATATCAACATCCGTAATTCTAGACTTTGCAGCTTCTAAGTTGGTAGTGGTTGTGTTTAAGTTATTTATTGTATAATCAAGTCTGTTTTCTGTAGCTCCTATACTAGTACGTTGTTTGGTTATTTTGCTCAATGCATCGTCTAATCCTTGCAGTGTTTCTCGCATGGCATCTTGACTTGATATATCAATAGATAATTCTGATTTCCCATCGCCAGCCAATCCTTTTGAAGACATATCTGCTATATTGACTTTGATAGAATCAGCTGAGCTTGAACTTGCTCCAACGTGGAAAATAGCAGGTTCATTAGCTAAACTTCCATCTAATACTTTTTTAGTATTAAAAGTAGTTGTACTAGATATTCTATCTAATTCATCACGTAGTGCAGTTAATTCTTCTGTTATAGCGAATCGCTCGGCATCTGTCATCGTTCCTGTGTTTTGGGCTTTAACAACAAGTTCACGCATTTTTTGAACGATATCTGTTGATTGGCTTAAAGCACCATCGGCAGTTTGCAAGAATGATATTGCGTCTTGAGCATTTTCTTTAGCCTGTTTAAGACTAACGACTTGAGCTTCCATTTTTTCGCTAATTACAAGCCCGGCCGCATCATCAGCAGCACTATTGATTCTAAGGCCACTAGATAATTTAGCAGCTGATTTTTCGATAGATAGATTACTTGATTTCATAGCACTAAGTGCACTCGAATATAGATTAGTTGAGTTGATTGCCATATATTACCACCTCCGTATGGAATAAAGTTCCCTATATACAATTATACAAATAGAATATCGGCAATAACATCGAACAACTTTATAGTTTACGTAATTTTTTTAAAAATATTAGCAAAAGAAAATATATACCATAAACAACGTAGTTATGGGCGTTTCGACAATATGGAA
>CAVHFU010000054.1:0-3721 GCA_963635575.1 bacterium
ACGATTAATTCAGATAGCACATAACCTGCATTTGGCGCAATGTTAAATGTCTGAGTCGCTCCAAAATTTACCAAAGTAGTTCCCGGGGTAATTGTGCCATTTTCCGATTGAATTACTTCTATCGTGCATTCTTCTGGATATTCCCCTTCTACGAAGTTAGCTTGTAATGTTACATTGTTGCTTGGCATTGTAAATGAAATTGTTGCTGATGTTAAGTTGCCTAATGTTACCGAGTTTCCAATAACTGTCCAACTTTCAAATACATATCCTGTGTTTGGAACTGCTGTAAGTGTTACTGTACTTCTTGAATTATGTGTTCCAACACCTCCTACTGTCCCGGCATTTTCCGGTTGAACTGTTGCTGTTACCGTATATGGTGATACTGGTAAATCGAACATAACATTAATTGTGTGGTTTGATGTTACATTTGTGAATATATAAGCCTTTGTAGTAGCTGTAACGTCAGTCAATTCACTTAATACACTCATTCCGTCCACAAATACATCAACAATTTCCGCACCATCATTTGGTGTTAATAAGTACTTCTGACTTCCACCATCCATTACAGTTACTGTACCTAGTGGGCTAATTCTTCCGTAAGCATTTGTTGTTGAAGTTATTTGATGTGTTGTTATTGAAGATGATAATACTTCAGCAAAGATTGTTGGCCTAAATGAAATAGTCGAGCTTGCACCACCATCCGAACCGCTATAATCGAATATTCCATTTTCTCCTCTTGTGAAGAATGCATTTACTTTATATGGAACACTAGCCGTGCCAGTTGTTTCTGTTGTTGCTGTTCCATAGTAATCATCTAATCGTGCTAAATTATTAGCTTGTGTATCATCAGGAGAAACTAGTTTTACTTTATCGATATACCTTGAAACTTCAGCGTCTGGAGTATATCCATCAATAGCATATGTAAGTAGGTTAACACCATTTGCTCTTACACTATAGTTACTGATACCACCTACTAATTCAATATAACTTGCAACAAATTCCTTGCCACTGTTCATTCCATAAACACCGGTTTCATTTCCTGTTGTGCTTGTTCCGATATTTCCTAATGCGGTTGCAAGATATGCAGTTGCACCCCATTCAACATTCTTCATCAAGTGACTATCATATATAGTAACATCGCTGTTTACTGATATTCCATAACTTGATAAGTTACTGCCGAACATGTTCTTACTATTTACAAAAGCATTGTTAATAGAAATGTTTGTCCATTCTGTCGCATCTTTAGAAGCAACTTTTCCATTGTTATTTGAAGCCGGATACTTAGCTACCCAGAATCCAAGTAACTTGTCACTTTCAGATAATTGTGGCTCATAATTTAATGATGAAGAAGTATCTCCTCCATTATATGATGAGAAGTTAAATGCCGGATGTAATATATAACCATCGCTTGTATCATCAACTAATCCATTACTAAACTTAACAGATATGTTGCTTCCCTCTGCTAAGTAAGAGAATCTAGGTATCCAAACAAACATTGAACCCATATTATTACTATCTACTATCTTACCATTTAATTCAGATAACGCCTTATCCGAAACATCTGTTGAAACGTCGCCTTCCATATACTTCGCACCATCACGAAGCATTACGTTAGCCCATTTCATATTACTGCTACTGTAATCATACCATTCCAAGTCGCCTTGAACAGTTATTACCCAAGCAGTTCCATTCCACTTAACAGGAATCATTCCGTCTAAAATGTTTGGCATATTAATTACTACTTGAGTTGACTGTGAATCATCTAAAACGAATGTAGCAATTAATGTGTTATCTCCGATACAGCTACTTAATGTTAATGAAGTTATTGAACCTTGTTCTATATCGTTTAATTTTACACTTTCAACTCTATAACCTGTTTCAGGAATAAACCTTCCTATTACATAGTCATATGCATCAATATATCCGTGTTCTTTAGCTTTTAATCTTAAGATGTTTTCTGTTGCATCATTTAATGAAACCGTACAATCTAAATCCACAATTGCTAAATCCAACTTACTGTTATTGAGTAAATTTAATGCTGTTATGGCGTTGTTAAATGCCCTTATCTCAATTAATTCGGCTGCATTTGTAACATTTAATGATGTAATCCTATTATTCTCGCATTTTAATATTTTAAGTAAAGTATTTCTAGACACATCTAATGAAGTAAACTCATTGTAATTGCAATATAATTCCTCAAGTTTGGTATTATATGTAACATTTACACTTGTAAGTGCATTATTAGAAATATCTAATACTTTTAAGTTTGCAATTGTTCCTAAGTTCAATGTACTAATTCCATTGTCATAACATCTTAAAGTTTCAAGTAATGCAAAATTACTTACATCCAAAGAACTTAATCTGTTTCCGCCTACATTTAATAACTTAATAGGTGCAGATGATGCTAAGTTCATTACGGAAATCTTATTCCCTGCCAATTCTATTTTTTCTAGAGAAGTGTTGTTTGTCAAATCCACTGTTGTAAAGTTGTTATAACTAGCATTTAATTCTGTTAAAGCTGTATTTGTTCTTAAGTCAATATAGCTTAACGCATTCCCAGAAACATTCAACTTTTCAAGGACTGTTCCGTTAGATACATTTATCGATGTCACATTAGAATTTGGAATACTAATTGATGTAACAGCATTATCCAAGAAACCTGCTGTATAGTTGCCTGTTGAAGCATATGTATGAGATATAGTTCTTGAACTTCCGGCTAGTACTACATCATAATCTCCATCGCCCCAAAGAATTACTGTATCGCTACTTACAGTAGTTGTTACTGTTCTAGTTAAACTACTTGTAATAGCCCAATTCCATGTAATTTCTCCGGCCAACTCTCCAATATTTGATTTAACATCAAATGTAGCAATTACTGTATTAGTTCCTGTTAAATTATATGCATCGTATGGATTTTGAATCGTAACACTAGTATCATTTAAGGTCATTGACTTTAGCTCATGAATAGACGTTGTTGTAAATGTTATTTTTAAATCATCACTTACGGTAAAGTTACCTGTACCATTAACTCCGACTCTTAGTAATTTACTTACTGTACCGTTTGTCTGAACATCGCTGTCAGTAACCACTTCGTTAACAGTTCCTAAAGATAAGGTAGTAAAGTCGTTATTATAAATAAATAATTCATTTAACGCAACTGTTCCCTCAGTAACAAATGATGTTACCTTCTTATCTGAGATGTCTAAATATGTTACTTTCTTTCCATCCATAATTACATTATAGTTTCCAGCAGTAGCATAGGTATGGCTTAATGTAAACTTAGATGTTGAACTTATAATGTTACTTACTTCACCATCGCCCCAGTCAATAGTGCTTTGACCTGTTGTCTTTAATGAAATAGTCTTTGTTAAATCATTAGTTGTGTCCCAAGTCCACATTGCTCTAATATTATCTTCAAGTACCACTGTTAATGTGACGTCATTAGAAGGCATTTCAAAACTAATTGTAGTAGCAGTCTTTTGTGCATCGGTTAAAGTAATTCCTACTGCTGTCCATTCATTAAAATGCTTTCCACTTGGTATAACTGCAGTTGCTGTTTTGGTTGTTCCAGGAATTACACTCTCACTTGTAGTTGTAGTTCCGTCGTTAATTGTTAATATGTATTCAGTTATAATCCAGTTTGCTGTGTATTCTCTGTTGCCTACGCTTCCTGTTGGAATTGTTACTGTTTCTGTTGCTTCTGTTAATCCTGTTCCTGTCC
>CAVHFU010000054.1:4507-6750 GCA_963635575.1 bacterium
TTTGACTTTCCGGTGCGTTTGTTCCTCCGTTTGCGTTGTAGCTTACTGTGTATGTTATTAATTCTAAAGTTGCTGTTAATGTTACATCATTAGAAGGCATCGTGAAATTAAGCGTTGCGGATGTTTTTTCTGTATCACTTAATGTAATACCCACTGCTACCCATTCTTTAAATCTTTTTCCCTCTGGTGCAACTGCTGTTGCCGTTATCGACTCACCAGGAGTTACTAATCTACTTACGCTTGCTGCTCCATCGTTTACTGTTAAAGTATATTGTATTAATTCCCAATTTGCCGTATACGCTCTCTCTCCTGTACTTCCTGTTGGAATTGTTACTGTTTCTGTTGCTTCTGTTAATCCTGTTCCTGTCCAGCCTACGAATGTATGTCCTGCTTTGGTTGGATTATTTAAAGTTACTGTATCCTCTATCGTATAACTTGTTGGGTTTCCAGTCACTACTCCATTATCTAAATTATATGTAATCTCATAATCCACAGGTGTCCATTGTGCATACAAAATTACATTTCCCGTTGCTGTATATGCTGATTCATTTGTATAACTTGTTCCTGTACCATTTAAATTTGTGGTCCACCTGTCAAATACATATCCTACTCTAGTAAAAGTATTTACTGCTAAATTTTGTGTTATGCCCTCTACGAATGTTTGTGTCTTTGTAACAGTAGTACCGGAATAGTTTGGATTAAAAGTTACTGTGTAAGTAGTAACCGGTATGGAAAGTACTGAACGGAAACCTAATGTTGCTGTTGCTGCATTTCCATTAAATGCAAATATACTATCTTCTCCTCTTGTAAATACCCTTTTCCCCGAAATAGAATTTGGATTTGTGTATGTACCATTATCCCATGTGCTACCGCTGCCATTGCTAGTTTCATATATTGCATCGCCTTTGTTAGAATTAGAATATATACTACTGTATACTTCTAAATATTCATAATTCAAGTTATCACTTACTACAGATGATGTCCATTCTTCAACACCCCCGTTCATGTCATATACTCCATATATGTTATGCGTAGTAGCTCCCATTACCCCACTTGAGGTGTTATACCCAAAATCACCATCTTGTGCCGTCGTAGTATTTCCCAAACTTCCTGCTAAATTTGTATTACTATATTGCGGAATTCCACCGATAGCATTTGCTAAATATGCAACTGCTCCCCATTCACTATTTCTTGTCAGATGTGAATTAAAGTCTGTATATTCTTTTGCAGCATTATATGCCGTTGGCCATGTAGTTTCCCAGACAAGTACGTCAGGTTGATACATCGGAACTACTTCTTCTGAACCCACCATTATTGCGCTTGCATCAATTCTACTTCCCTCAAATTTAGCTATCCAAAAGCCAGTTAGTTCTTGTTCTTCGTCGTTGATAGTTATAGCAAATGCTGGATGTTTAATATATCCATCAGTTGTATCATCTGTAACACCACTACTCCATTTTATCTCTATTTTATTCGTCCCGGAATTATTCCATGAATTCCCGTTACTATGTCTTCCACTTGTTATCTTATAGCTATATCTTGGAATCCAGACGTATAAACTTCCGTCGTCTGTTTGCGCATTCGCCCATTTCCCGTTACCGTTTCCGGCTACTGTACTTTGGGTCGCATTCGCTACTGAGTTATAGTTATAATCCCAATTTGCGACTGTTGTAGTTTCCCAAGATGTTCCGTTCCAGTTTACCGGAGTTAATCTTTCGGCTAAAACCGGGGCGTTTACCGCATAGGACACTGTACCTCCAATCATCATCATTATTAAAAAGATAGAAAATAATAGCTTTTTCATAGCTAACCTCCAATTTATTTTAAATATCTATGATTTTTCAGTTTCTCAAAATTCTTTTCGACTTTTTTCTATTTAAATTAAATAAAGCCTAAAATCGGGATACCGATTTTAGGCTTATTCTCCTTTATTTTCGGCAGTCCGACCAACATAATATTTAGAGTTCATATATTGAACCTTAATACTTTAGTTTCTCGACTTTGCGTCCTTAGTTTTCACTAAGTTTGCTCTTTTCATATACTGTTATTTTATCATTTTTTACTGATTTTTTCAAGTATTCCCGCCATTTTACAAGACTCGAGAAAAATTTACCTAGTCGACAAATTTCGCGATACGCTTCTGTAAATTTATGGTATATACTTTGTATGGCATTGCCAAATCTTTTTTAAGACAGTAGGTAATATGTCAATAGGAAAAAAATAAAAATTTTAATGAAATTTGT
>CAVHFU010000055.1:0-6723 GCA_963635575.1 bacterium
GAAAGGGTATGTTTATATAGTTGTTTTTGACCTTATAAACATATTATACGAGGAGTGGATGATAATTATGGAAAAGAAACCTAAAGTAGGTGGACAAGCAGTTATAGAGGGGGTTATGATGCGTGGCCCTAAGAAATATGCGGTAGCCATTAAGAAATATAATGGAAATGTAGTTTTAGATAAGGGCGAAGTACATTCGATTAAAGATAAGGTAAAAATATTAAATCTTTTTATATTAAGGGGTATAGTTGCGTTTTTTGAATCTTTAACTTTAGGAATGAAAACGTTAATCTTTTCTGCAGACTACTTTGATATGGAAGAAAAAAGTGCAGAGGATAAGTTTGTAGTTTCAAAAGAAGAGGAAATATCAGTTGAAAAACGTGCTAAGTTAGATATGCAGCAGGGCTGGGTTGTGTTTATATCCCTTTCACTTGCTATAATATTTAGTATTGCGTTGTTCTTTATCCTTCCTACTTTTGTTGCTAGTTTATTTTTTAATAATGTTGATACAATGGATAGAATATGGTTTAATGTTATAGAGGGTGGAATGAGAATAGCTTTGTTTTTCATATATTTATTTTTAATTTCGTTAATGAAAGATATACAGAGAGTATTTGAATATCACGGGGCAGAGCATAAAACGATTAATTGCTTTGAAGCAGGTGAAGAGTTAACCGTTGAAAATGTAAAAAAATATTCGAGATTTCATCCTAGATGTGGAACCAGTTTCATATTTATAGTGATGATTATAAGTATTGTTGTTTTCGCCTTTTTCAAATCTGACAACTTAATTCTTACAATACTTGAAAGAATAGTTTTACTTCCGTTAGTTGCGGGAATTTCCTATGAGGTTATTAGTTTCTTTGGAATGCTTAAAGGAAAGCTTGGAAGAGCTTTAGCTATGCCGGGAATGTGGTTTCAATGTTTTACGACTAGAGAGCCTGACGACCTTCAAATATTTATTGCTATTACAGCATTGAAAGGTGCATTAGATGAAGATAATTGATGTTTTGAGCAATGCAGTAAATGAATTAAAAAATGCTAATATTGAGAATAACATTTATGAGGCACGTTCTTTTATGGCACATATATTAGATAAGCCTATCGAGTGGATTATGGTACATATAAACGATGAGATATCTAGAAATGACGTTCTAGAGTTTAATAAACTTATAGAAAGACGTGTCCTTGGTGAACCATTTCAGTACATAATCGGAAGTTGTGGTTTTATGGGGCAAGAGTTTAAGGTAAATAAAAATGTACTCGTTCCACGAGCTGATACTGAGGTTTGGGTAGAAAAAGTTATTGAATTGGCTAAAAAAGTACAGGTAAAGAAGATGTTGGACTTGTGTACAGGTTCTGGATGTATCGCTATAACGCTAAAAAAGATGTTAAATGATGTAATTGTATATGCTTCTGATATAAGTAAAGAAGCGTTAACAGTAGCTTATGAGAATGCAAAAAAAAATGAGGCAGATGTTTATTTTATTTGTTCGGATTTATTTGAGAAATTTTCTGATGATAAGTTTGATATAATTGTTTCTAATCCTCCGTATGTCCCTAGGGAAGAAATAAAAAAATTGGCTCGTGATGTGCAAAACGAGCCGATACTAGCATTAGACGGCGGAGTTGACGGACTTGATTTCTATCGAAAGATAGTTGGGGAATCAAAGAAGTTTATTAATGAAAACGGTTATTTAGTATTTGAGTTTGGCTATGACCAAGTCGATCAAGTAAAAGATATTCTTGAGGAAAACGACTTTAATGTATGCGAGATTGTAAAGGACTATTCTGGTAATACGAGGGCTATAATATCTAAAAAAGGGAGATAAAGAATGAATAAAGTAGATATAGCAATATTAATTATAATTGGAATATTTACGATTTTAGGCTATTATAGAGGAATTTTGGGGACTGCATTTAGCTTAATACAATGGATCGCAATTGCCTATTTTTCAATTTTACTTACACCTTTTTGCTCACAATTTTTAGTTAGCAAATTTAAGCTAGATATCGTTATGATGGACTGGGTATATAGTCATTCGGAAATTTTTAACAAAGCAGTCACATTGCTTACTGATGAGATGTTACACAATATAGTACTAAGGATAATAAATGTTTTATCAATTATAGTTCTATTTATTCTACTAAAAATACTTTTCTCGGTTATTTTTTCTATATTAAATAAGATTGTTAAATTACCGATATTAAATGAGATTAATAAAATTGGCGGAATTGTTGCGGGAATGGCAGAAGGCGTAGTCATTACATATTTACTTATGCTACTTATAAATTGGCTGCCTATTTCTGCATTAGAACCGATAAAAAACGAATTGCCGTCTTCGACATTAGGCAATACGATCAATTCTTTTGTGCCTAATGTTACCGACGAAATATTTGCTTATGCCGGAAATATAGATTTTACAAATGAAGAAACAAAAAATTAACACGAGAGGAAGAATTAAATTGGATAATAAACTAGAAAGTGAAATTGTAGATTTTTTAAAGGGTAGATTACAGGAAAAGAGATTTAAACATTCTTTAGGCGTTATGAATATGGCTGAAAGATTGGCGAAAAAATATAATGTTGATGTGGAGGAAGCTAAAATTGCAGGTTTGCTTCATGATTGTGCAAAGAATATGTCGAATCAGGAACTTATTGAGTATTGTAAGAATAATGGCATAGAAATTGATGATATTAAAATGCAATCTCCCGGAATTTTACATGCCGATGTGGGTGCTGATATTGCTAAAAAGAAATTTAATGTTAGTGATGAAGTAAAAGAGAGTATACTTTATCATACATTAGCCAACGAAACTATGACGGATTTAGATAAAATCATATACATTTCAGATTTAATAGAAGAAGGAAGAGATTTAGAAGGACTGGATAAAATACGTGAAATGGCGTTTATTAACTTAGATAAGACTTTGGTTATGGCACTTGAATATTGTATGGAAAATGTAAAGCAAGTTGGAAAAAATATTCATAAGCAAAGCATAGATGCGTTAAATGCGGCTAAAAAAAGATGTAACTAATATTGGAGGTTGTTATTTTGAAAGAATTTATAAGATTGGTTATTAAATTTGTGCTGATACTTTTTGTATTTGTTGGACTTGTATTTGGTTCTGTGATTTTATATTCCCAAATTTCCGGTAAAGAATTAAGCGATTTGACAAATAATGATGGTCAACAAGATGAAAAGGCGTCAAAAACTGTTTTAATAGCAGGACTTCATCCGGACGGGCCACTAACAGATTTCATTATGATAGCTAAGTACAATCCTAAGACCGGGAGAGTTAATGCCTTGTCGATTCCAAGAGACACCAAGGTTGTGGGCACTATTGATGGGAAGATAAATTCTGCATATGCTACTAAAAAACGTGATATAAAGTTTTTGGCTGAAAAAGTTAAGGATTTAACGGGAATCTCAGTAGATAATTATGTTTTACTGGATACTGGGGCTGTTAGAAAAATGGTAGATGCCATTGGGGGAATTCCAATGGAAGTGCCGTTTGATATGGATTATGATGATAACGAGCAAGATTTACACATACATTTAAAAAAGGGGCAACAAGTTTTAGATGGAAATAAGGCTGAACAGTTTATACGTTTTAGAAAGAATAACGACGGCTCAGGTTATCCACTGGGAGATGTGCAAAGAGTTGAGACGCAACAAAAGTTTATCAAGGCAGCAGTTGGCGAAGTGTTAAAGCCTTCTACATTACTGAAGATCGGCGATTTAATAAAGCTTGGACTTGAGTCTGTAAAGACTGACATTGCATTTTCAGATGTTCTAGGTTATCTTGATGATGTTAAGAGTTTCGATACTTCTAAACTTAGGATGGAAACGTTGCCCGGTGAAGGCCAGTATATAGGCGTTGTATCGTATTTTGTGCATGACAGTGAAAAAACTAAAAAACTTGTGGATGAAATGTTTATAAATGATGATATAATAGAAGATGATCCGATTTCAGAGGATGATCAAGCGACGACAACAAGCAGTACGGTTGAAAAGAAAAAATCAGAAATAAAAGTAGAAGTATTAAATGGAACGACAAGAAACGGCTTGGCCAATTCGGTGGCAACGAAGTTAAAAGAAGAAGGATATAATGTTACGAAAATTGGGAATAATGGTAATAAAGATAGCATAAAAACTACTATAATTAATAAAACTAATAATGAATATGCTAAAGAGATAAAGAAATTTTTAGGTAAAGGAACGGTAAAAGATGAGTATGAAAGTAATTCAAAAGTCGATGTAACTGTAATACTCGGAAGTGATTATTAAGTCTAAAAATTTTTTAGATAAATTTACATAAATCGCTTGAATAATCTTTTAATAAATGATAAAATGAACCGTAACGTTTTTAGAGAGGGATGATACTGTGGATAAAAATATAACAAGTTTTATTAAATTCTTGGAAAATGAAAAGAAATTATCAGATAATACATTACAGTCGTATAGAAGAGATATTGACCAATATATGTCGTATATAGATAGTAATAATTTAGATTTTAAAAATGCTAATAAGACTAGTATTATAACTTATTTGATGTATCTACAAAAAGAAGGTAAGGCTACTTCTACAATTTCAAGGAATCTAGCTTCAATCCGTTCTTTTTACCAATATATGGTTAGAACTAAGGAAGTTGAAGAGGACCCAACAGAAGGGTTAGAATCTCCTAAAATGGAGAAAAAATTGCCTAAAATTTTATCTGTAAGTGAAGTTAATTTGCTACTTGAACAACCAAAATGTGTTGATTTAAAGGGATATAGAGATAAGGCGATGCTAGAAGTTTTATATGCCACAGGAATAAGAGTTTCTGAACTTATTAACTTAAATCTTGATGACATTAATTTGGAAATGGGATTTATTAAGTGCAAAAATGCACATAAGGAACGTGTTATACCGGTTGGAACTACCGCTTGTAACGCTATTTCAGCTTACTTAAAGGAAGCTAGAAATGCTATGATTCATACTGATAAAGAGACCGCTTTGTTTGTTAACACAAATGGCGGAAGACTTACAAGACAAGGTTTCTGGAAGATTATTAAACAATATAAAAACCAAGCTAAGATTTCTATGGATATAACTCCACATACATTAAGACATTCTTTTGCTACACATTTAGTAGAAAATGGTGCAGATTTAAGAGCTATTCAAGAAATGCTTGGTCACTCAGATATTTCTTCAACTCAAATTTATGCACAACTTGCTAATAATAAGTTAAAGGAAGTTTATCAAAAGCATCATCCAAGAGCGTAAAAAATTGAAAATAGAGGCATACAGTAATGTATGCCTTTTTAAGTACAATGGAACGGAGGTAATACGATGAAAAGAGTTATTTTAGTTGTTATGGACAGTGTTGGAACTGGTGAATTGCCAGATGCAAAGGAATTTGGAGATGTAGGAACAAACACTTTGCTTCATGTTTCTAAGGCAAAAGAGAATTTTAAAATACCTAATTTAATAAAGTTGGGAATTGCTAATATAGATGGGAATAGTGAACTTGGCAAAATCGATGAACCTATTGGAATATACGGAAAGTTAAGTGAAAAGTCTCGAGGAAAAGACACAACTGTCGGTCATTGGGAAATGTCAGGTATTGTGACAGAAATTCCGTTTAGAATAAATCCTAATGGAATGTCTGAGGAATTCATCAATGAGTTTGTAAAAGAGGCAGGACTAGACGGTGTTATTGGAAATGTTGCCGGTTCTGGAACTGATATTATGAAAGAATATGGGGAAGAACATTTAAGAACAGGAAAGCCTATCGTTTATGTATCACCTGTTGATAGTAATTTCCAAATATTAGCCCACGAAGAAACTTTCGGATTAGAAAGACTTTATAAAATATGTGAAGTTGCTAGACGATTATTAAGAGGTGAAAGAGAAGTAGCAAGAGTTATTGCAAGACCATTCGTAGGAACGAACAGAGAAGATTTTGTAAGAACTTCAAATAGACGCGATTACTCAATAAAACCTACCGGAGTTAGTATGTTGGATAAAATAAAGGAAGCCGGGTTAACTGTTGCAGCTGTTGGAAAAATTGAGGACATATTCTGTGGTGTTGGTATAACTGACGCAGTACATACAAAAGGAAATATGGATGGGGTTGATAAGACTCTAGACTATATGAAAACAGTTGATAATGGACTTATATTTACAAACTTAGTAGATTTTGATATGAAGTACGGCCATAGAAATGATTCAATAGGCTATGCTAATGCATTAGAGGAATTTGACGCAAGAATCCCGGAGATTATGGCTAATATGAAAGAAGAAGATATTCTTATGATTACGGCTGACCATGGTTGTGACCCAACTACTCCCGGATGTGACCACACAAGGGAGTATATACCTCTTTTAATTTATGGAAAGAATATAAATGGTAATAAGAATTTCGGAATAAGACACGGATTTACAGATATTGCAGCAACTATTTTGAAGTACTTGAGAGTAGAAGAAATAGGAAACGGCGAAAGTATTTTGCAAATTTTATAAGGAATTTATAAAAAAGCACTGTCAATAATTTTTGAAAATGTCCTAAAAAAATTTAAACATTAACGGGAAAATTTATCCCGTTTTTGTTTTATTTTAAGCATAAATATGTTCATTATGAGATTTTCTAACTTGTAACATAAACGATGCTAATTTCCAAGGATGGCTCATAGGTGGAACATATTTAGGCTTTTCCTCTTTAATTTCTGGTATTTC
>CAVHFU010000056.1:0-6595 GCA_963635575.1 bacterium
ATATAAAAATGAATAGGATAAAAGACTTAAGAGAAGATTTGGATTTAAAACAAAGTGAATTAGCAGAAAAGATAGGAATTACACAAAAAGCAATAAGCAATTATGAAACTGGGAAATCAGAACCATCATTTGATATTTTATTTAAATTAAGTGAATTCTTCGGAGTGTCAATAGATTACTTATTAGGAAAAACAAATAATCCTCAAAATGATAATTTTACAGAAGGAATGACTGAAGAGGATATAAAGGATTTAAAACATTATAGAGAGTTACTCAAGATTAAAAGAAAAATAGAAAACAATCCAAAAATACATACCTACGAAAATACAAAATAATTAAGGAGTTGAAAAAATGGACGAAATAATGACGATAAGAACAATTGAATCATTTCTAGGATTCATAATTTTTATGCTAGGAATTACATTCATAGCATTTATGTTACAATTCATATCTAATGTCATCATTATAAAAGAGCTACCAGCAATTAAGAAATATACTCAAAGAATTTTTGAAAAATTATATAACTTTAATCAAAATTCTGAAATAGATGAAAAAAACAAAGTAGAAGAGATTTCTATTGATAATAACATATCAAAAGAAAATGAAGATATAGAAAAACAAGTTGAATCTTTAGCCAATAACTCTGAAATGCCTGTAGTAATAATTGCTTTTTTCATTATTGCAATTATAATAACAGTATTATCAATTTTTAAACTTTCTAACTTATAAAAAGGAGTTGAAAAAATGGACGAAATAATTGCAATAAGAACAATTGAATCATTTCTAGGATTTATAATTTTTATGATAGTAATTACAATTATGGCTTTTATGCTACAGTTTATCGCTAATATTATAATAATAAGCAAACTTCCTAAAATAAAAAAAGAGGCAGAAGCACAAACAAAATTACTAAATGAATTACAATTACAAAATAGAGAAATCACATATAAAATTGATAGAATAGAACAAGAAATAAAAAAATAACTCACTATACGTTGTATCTTATTGTGAGAAAACATTCCGCTACCGATTCGTGCGTCGTTTTCGTTCCTCACTCCTCGTCATACTGTTTAAATGACGAGGTTTTTATTTTTATCTTTTTATTTTTCCTTAACTACTCAAAAAAAAATAAAATTCCTTTTTATCCGTAATCGAAAAAAATATTTCTTTTATTGAATAAAACCCTCGCATTATTGACTAAAACAGCCCCCTCTGGTCTTAACGCTGCAGGAGGTGATTTTTTATGAAAAAATTGTTTATCGCAGCTGTTTTCATTTATGAAAGCGCATGGCCTTTCGGTTATCATATTGTACGTTTGTACGATATCGAAGGAAACGAAATCGGACAATTCCGTAATTATGGCAAAAAATACGAATACAAGAACACTATACAAAGTGCCGTCAATACGTTTATGTCCGGTTTCGCCTTCATTAACAGCACAAACGCTCCAATTAATATCGAAAGGCAATGTGTCATAATTGTAAACAGGCTCTAAATCAATTTTTTTCAAAAAACTCCCCTCTGATCTGAGCTAACCAGAGGGGGCTGTCCTAGTAAATAATGCAAAGGAAGAAATATTTTTTTACTCCTAAAAAGGGATTTTATTTTTTTTTGCGAAAATCGGAAGAAAAATAAATAGAAAAAAATAAAAACTTAAAACTGGTGGCAGTATTTCCTCAAGCTCGTCGCTTAACTCCTTACGAATCGTCCGCTCCATTAACCACATTATTACCACAACTACTCGCAAACGCTCAAACATAGTTCGTTATTTTTATTGCATTATAGAACAAAAAGTGCTAATATGGAGAATATACAAAAAAGAACTTAAGTGCAGAAGATAACTCTTAATCAGTGGGTCCCCGGTTCGAGCCCGTGATGCTGCACCAATAAAGGTTCTCAATTGGTTGAGGGCCTTGTTTTTTTCGTACTGGATTATTGGTTAAATTTATATCTTGACAATGCCATATAATTCAAGTAACATATAGGAAGTTATCTATATTAATTTTGCAGAGAAATTTTTGCAAACTTAGAGGAGGAATGTAGTATGCCTGATAAAGAAGTGGTATTGACTTATGAGGGACTAAAGAAATTAGAGGAGGAACTTGATTACTTAAAAACTACTAAGAAGAAAGAAGTAGCTGAAAGAATTAAGGAAGCTAGAGGATTTGGAGACCTTTCTGAAAACTCTGAATATGATGATGCGAAAAATGAACAAGCTGAAGTTGAAGCTAGAATTATAACTATTGAAAATATGCTTAGAAATGCTAAGGTTATATCTGATGATGATATCGACTCTAAAACTGTTCAAATCGGAAACAAGGTTACTGTTTTAGATGTAGAAATGAACGAAGAAATAGAGTACACGATCGTTGGACCTACTGAAGTAGATATTATGAACAATAAAATCTCTAATGAATCACCTATGGGAGAAGCGTTAATCGGAAAGAAGAAAGGTGCAAAGGTTAAAGTTCTTGCTCCTATTGGAGAAATAGAATACAAAATTGTTAATATCACAAAGTAAAAGAACTAAATATCTAAATAATGCATATAATAATGAAGAATTAATTTAATGTTAATTCTTCATTTTTTTGCTGACTTTTGGTCGGGATGGAGGTTTATATGAGTGATTTTTGCGGTATTGTTAAAAAGGAACAAGGTTATTTAGATGTTTTAAATGGAGAGGAACAAAAGATTTATAAGTACAAAGGCGAAACTTACATTGTAAGCTATGACGGAGAGATATACAACAAAGAAGAAATAAGAGAGGAACTTATATCAAGGGGAGATTACTTCAACACAGATGATGAGGAAGAAATTGTACTAAAATCATACTTAGCTTGGGGCAAAGAGGCATTGAATAAGTTTGAAGGTGTATTTTCAATTGCAATTTATAGTGTTGATTCAGGAAGGCTGTTTTTGGCTCGTGACCCAATAGGTGCAAAGGCTATGTTTTTCTCTGTAATTAAGGATGATATAATTTTTTCTAATAACGTAGAAAATATAGTTAAATCTAAATATGTTTCTCCTGAGGTTACTTATGAAGGAATAGCTGAATTAATGACTCTAGGACCTTCAAGAAGACAGAATAGTGCAATATTTAGAAACATAAGCCAACTAGAACCGGGAAGTTACTTAGAATTTAAGTATCCAAATGCTAATATAGCAAAATATGCTGAATTTGAAGCATATGAACATAACGATTCTTTTGAGGATACTGTAGATAATGTGCGAGAAATACTTATTGATTCTATATTAAAACAGTATCCTAAAGACCAAAAAGTTTGTACATTACTGTCGGGCGGACTAGATTCAAGCATTGTCACAACCGTTGTGGCTGAGGCTGCGCGTGAAGAAGGTAGAACATTAAGAACTTTTTCGGTGGACTATGAAGGAAATGAAACATTCTTTGAGGCAAACGATTTCCAACCTAATTCTGATGGTGAATGGATAAAAAAGATGGTGGACTTTCTTGGAACAGAACATACGAATATAAGGCTAACTAGTGAAGAACTTGTGGAATCTTTAGAAAGTGCAATGATAGCTAGAGGATTTCCTGGAATGGGAGATATAGATACATCTCTTCTAAGATTCTGTGGAAAGATGAGCGAATTTGCTGGAATAGGAATGGGTGGAGAATGTGCTGATGAGGTCTTTGGGGGATATCCTTGGTTTCACAGAGAGGCATTAATAGATTCGGATTTCTTCCCTTGGATACGTTCTGTTACGGAGAGAGGCGAGTATGTTAATGAAGAGATAAAACATAATGTGGATATAGTAAAGTTTGCAAAGGATGTATATAGCGATGAATTAAAGAAAGTTCCTGTTTTGGAAGGCGAAACGCAAAGGGAAAAAAGAATAAGAGAAATTGGATATTTAACATATAGATGGTTTTTACCTGTTTTACTGGAGCGTCAAGATAAAATGGCAGCTAAAGCTAATTTTAAGGTTAGAGCACCGTTCTGCAACTTTAGTCTTATGAAATATGTATATAACATTCCTTGGGATTACAAAGTGATGGACGGTATGGAGAAGGGACTGCTTAGAACAGCCTTTAAGGATTTACTTCCTAGTGAGGTAATTGAAAGGAAAAAGAGTCCATACCCTAAGACATTTAATCCGAAATATAGAGAGCTTGTTATAAGAGAACTAAGTCACATTATTGAAAATCCTACATCTCCTATTTTAGATGTTATTGATTTAGATAATGTACGTCGACTTATTAATGAAGAAGAAACGGCGAACAGACCTTGGTTCGGTCAATTAATGCGTGGCCCACAAGTAATGGCATTCTTGATTCAAGTAAACAGTTGGCTAAAAGAATACAGGGTATCCATAGTCTAAGGTGGTGATGGACTATTTTTAGAAGGAGTGTGGCAAATAAAATAAAGAAGAGATTTGCAGATATTGGCGATTTGCCTAGTGAGCTTGTGACTAATCGTTCACGTATGGTGATGCTTGGCAACACTGAATTTATGATTGAAAATTATGATGGAATTATTGAATACGAAGTGAATAGAATTAGAGTAAGTACTGCTTCGGGTAAAGTTGCCGTCATGGGTGAAGATTTAACTATTAGTGAATTGGATAATGAAGAATTACTCGTTAGTGGTTGCATAAAAAGTATAGAACTTGAAGGGAATGAGTAATCTTGGGAGACAATTTATTTACAAGGACTGAGAAATTTTTTAGAGGATATGTTACTGTGTGTGTAGAGGGGATATTCTTAGAGAAGTTTACTAATCTTTGTGCGGTAAATTGTCTCCCTTTTTGGAATGTAAAGAGATATGGAATGGCGAAAATGTCAGGTTATACGACTATTCCGGGATATAGAAAGATGAGACATGTAGCGAAGAAGTGTGGCTGTAGAGTAAAACTTAATAGACGGAGAGGTGTCCCGTTTATTTTACATAAGTACAGGAAAAGAAAGATTTTTGCTATTGGAATTGTTTTGTTTTTAGTGTTTATTAAACTAAGCGGGTTATTTGTATGGCAGGTAGATGTTGTGGGGAATGTTTCGCCGATTAGCGATGAGATTTTGGCACAGGTGGAGGAGCTTGGAGTAAAGAGAGGAACATTAAAAAGTGAAATTAATATAAGAGATATGGCAAGTAAATTAATGGTGAAAAGAAGTGACTTAAGTTGGGTCGGGGTAGAGATTGATGGTATGAGGCTAAAGGTTAGAGTGGTGGAGAAGGCTAAAGTGCCGGAGAGAATTGATGAAAATGCTGTTTGCAATATAGTGGCGAGTAAGCCAGGAATGATTATAGGAATTAACACATTACAAGGTACACAAATGGTAGAAGTTAACGATATTGTGGATAAAGGAGACGTATTGGTTTCCGGGATAATTGAGATGCAACAGTTCCCGGATAAAACTCAGCGAGTTCATTCGTTAGCAGAGATAGAGGCAAAGGTTTGGTATGAAAGAAGTAAAACATTAAAACTATCTTCTGTTCGTCCAAATGAAGAAATTGAACTAATTGCATACAATATTGCGTTAGATAAGATAAATAAGGAGATACCTAAGGAAGCAAAGGTTTCTAATGTGTCGAAGGCTGTTAAGTATGGAGAGGGAAGTGTTAGTGTGGATGTTATTGTGGAGACGGTGGAGGACATTGGTGTGGAAGTGGGGATGTAGAGCAAAAAATGTCTAACACTTATTTTCTATTTGAGAAACATTGTAAGCAAAAATAGTATAATATATTTCCTTTTTGGAAACAATATGGTATAATATAAATAGGATTAAAAAGAGGTGAGGTTATGAGTTTAGGCGATAAAATAAAAAAATATAGGGAAGAAAATAAAATGACTCAAAGAGACATCGCAGAAATATTGGAGGTAGAACCTGGAACAGTTTCTAAATATGAGTCTGGAATGTTAGAACCTAATATTAAGGCTATAAAAAGATTATCTGAAACGTTTGGAATTACAACAGATGAATTGCTAAGAGAAGATGATGAAACATTTGATGTATTAAAAGTGAATGTTTTAGAAGTGTTAAAAGAACAAAAAGAACTGAAACTAAAAGGAAATCTATATCATAACACTCAAATCACTTTTGCATATAACACAAATCATATTGAAGGAAGTAAGTTGACAGAAGATCAAACAAGATATATTTTTGAAACTAACACAATATTATTTGAAGGTGAAACAGTAGCAAGTGTAGATGATATATTGGAAACAGTAAATCATTTCAAATTAGTTGATTACATGTTAGATGTTGCACAAGAAAATCTAACAGAAGAAATGATGAAAAAATTTCATGGAATATTAAAAGAAGGAACGATGGATAGTAGACAATCATGGTTTAATGTTGGAGAATATAAAAAGATTGTAAATGAAGCGGGAGTGATGAAAACGACACCACCTAAGGAAACTCCAAAGGCAATGCAAAAATTAATGGAATGGTATAACTCACTATCTAAAGTAACAATAAAAGAGATAATTGAATTTCATGCAAGATTTGAAAAAATACATCCATTTCAAGATGGTAATGGAAGAGTAGGAAGAATGATAATGTTTAAGGAATGTTTAAAGAACAATATTATTCCATTTATCATATTAGACAAAGACAAATTATTTTATTATAGAG
>CAVHFU010000057.1:0-6559 GCA_963635575.1 bacterium
ATAATGGAAATAGTTTGAAATTTAAAAATATTTATTATCAACCTTATGAAAATGGACAACTAAAATGTTTTAAACCTCATACTAAAGCACTTGTAATTAAAGCATTTAATGGAGAATTGTTTGTTACTATTGATGAAAAGATTTACGAACTTAGAAAGCTTGAGAGCCATAAAAAATATTCAGAAGAATTTAATGAAATACCAGAAATTAAAGAGGAAAAGCCTAAATATGTTCCACCTATGAGCCATCCTTGGAAATTAGCATCGTTTATGTTACAAGTTAGAAAATCTCATAATGAACATATTTATGCTTAAAATAAAACAAAAACGGGATAAATTTTCCCGTTAATGTTTAAATTTTTTTAGGACATTTTCAAAAATTATTGACACCACTCTATTTGAAAGCACCAAAAATCACCCTGCTTTTCTTACAGCAAGGCGATTTTTGGTTCTAATGTAAATTCCATTTCTTCATCTTTTGTCGGATGTTTAAATTTTAATTTATATGACCAAAGTGCTACATTAGATAATCCTTTATCATTACCATATTTACTATCGCCCACCAAAGGATGACCAATATTCGCAAATTGTAGCCTTATTTGATGATGCCTTCCTGTATGAAGCTCAACCTCGACGATACTCGTATTATCTGCCTTATTTTCAGAAATAACCTCATAATCTAATACAGCTAGTTTGGCATTCTTAGTACCTTCCGACACAACAAAGGATTTATTCTTTTCTTCATCTTTAAGCAAGTAATTTTCAAGAGTCCCCTTTTTATTTTTAAGTAATCCGTGAGCCATAGCCCTATAAATCTTTTTAAAACTTCTATTTCGTATTTGCTCAGATAACCTTGAAGCACCTTTAGAAGTCCTAGCAAAAACCATTATTCCACCAACAGGTCTGTCTAACCTATGTACAATTCCTACAAACACATTACCGGGTTTATTGTACTTTTCCTTAATATATTCGCCAACTAGCGTATACATATCGGTAGCACCGGAAATGTCAGCCTGAGTCGGAACTCCTGCCGGTTTTTCTACAACTATAATATGATTATCTTCATATATAACATTTAATTTCACTATTTAGCACACCATCTTCCATAAATTCCACAAGGTAAAACTAATTTAGACTTAGTAATAGGAAGCCCTATTTCTCCGCAACTCGTTTCTCCGTTCTTCATAGTTAAATCAAGTATATTTTTTAATACTGTTGGTGCAAGACCAGCCGTATATGAATTAATAAGGAAGAATAACGGTTCGTCACTTAAAACCTGTAAACATTTTTGAATTAACGGGTACAAGTCTGTTTCAATATTCCAAACCTCTCCATTAGAACCTTTTCCGTAACTCGGAGGATCCATAACTATTGCATCATACTTTTTACCACGTCTAATTTCACGCTCAACAAACTTTCCCACATCATCAACAATAAATCTGACTTCCCTATTTCCAAGTCCGGATAAAGTCAAATTTTCCTTAGCCTGAGCAACAATACGTTTAGACGCATCAACATGGCAAACACTTGCTCCGGCATATGCGCATGCCACACTTGCTCCACCCGTGTATGCGAATAAATTAAGTACACGAATTGGACGACCTGCATTCTTTATTTTATCGATCATCCATTCCCAATTAACAGCTTGTTCCGGGAACAAACCTGTATGTTTAAAATTCATTGGCTTAATTACGAATTTCAAATCTTTATACGAAATAGTCCAAGTCTCCGGAAGAGGTTTTATAAACTCCCAATTTCCGCCACCGGATTTACTCCTATGATACCATCCGTCAACCTTATTCCACTCTTTGCTCATTGGTGTATCCCATACAATTTGCGGATCCGGTCTCCTTAAAATATATTTTCCCCATCTTTCAAGCTTTTCACCGTTTGAAGTATCAATTAACTCATAATCTTTCCATTTGTCTGCAACAATCATCAAAACTCAATCCTCTCGACCTATAGCCTAGGTATTAAATCTAAATATCTAGCATCTTCAGTATGCTTAGGCTTAATTTTATCCCTTATTTCTAGCATTTTCATATCTGTATTAGAAATAACTTCAGCACACTCTCTTAATTCCTTGCTTATTTCGTTTTCATTTTCTATATCGTGCTTATATTTTAATTCATGCTCCAAACTAGCCCAGAAGTCCATTGCCATAGTTCTAATTTGAATTTCAACTTTCATATATCTCTTTCTGCTGCTTAAAAATATAGGTACTTCTATAACCAAATGTAAGCTTCTGTAACCATTTGGCTTAGGATGCTGAATATAATCCTTTACCTCAACAAGCTTTATATCATCCTGACGTATTAACATATTAGCTATTTGATATATATCATCAACAAATGAACAAATTATTCTTATTCCCGCAACATCATTTAATGTATTGTACATTTCTTTAACAGATATTTCTTTACCTTTTCTATTCAATTTATCCACAATACTCGTTATACTTTTTACTCGGGATGAAACTGATTCAATTGGGTTTCTTTCATTCTTTATGGATAATTCGTCATTTAAGACTTCTAACTTTGTTTTTACTTCTTTTATAGCCGAATTATACATCATTATCAATTCCCTATATTGTCTTGCTTGATTAAAAAAATACTTTTGTTCGTCCGGAGATAATGAGATAGAAAGTGTATCATCAGGATTGACACCAATTAATTCACTACCTTTTGTTTTGTAATCCATTTAATCACCTTACGTCCTTTCAAAACGATTATATATCTTTAGTATATTTGAGTCAACATTAATAAAATGAGCAATAGATGAATATTGTGTGAATACGTACGCAAAAAATGAGAAACCATTTAAGGTTTCTCATCTAATGTACTAAATCAATTCTAAGATTACTATTTCCGCTGCGTCGCCACGTCTTTGACCAAGCTTTAATATTCTTGTATATCCGCCTGTTCTTGTCTTGTACTTATCAGCATATTCACCAAATAATTTTGCAGTTAAATCAATGTTCTTACCATTAGCATCTTTAACTTTATTAATCATTGTGAACATCTTACGTCTAGCAGCAAGTCTTGAAGGTAAGTCGATCTCAACTGTTTTCTTAGTGATTTCTCTTTCTACCTTCTTATATTTCTTTCCGTTTTTGCTTGTAGCTTCAACGTATACTTTATTTCCTTTAGCATCTACTTTTGCACTGCTTACTGTTTTTTCAGCAGTAGTAACATTAGCTTGTTCCTTAATTCCTAAAGTAATCAACTTTTCAACAAGAATTCTAACATCCTTAGCCTTAGCTTCTGTTGTTTCAATCTTGCCATTTAATAAAAGTGATGTAGTAAGAGACTTAAGCATAGCTAATCTATGATCAGTAGTGCGTCCTAATTTTCTGGTACCTGCCATCTTTATTTCCTCCCTACTTATTATTAAAACTAATTATTCTTCAGCCGGTGCTAGTGATAAACCTAAACTGTCTAACTTTTGAACAACTTCATCGAAAGATTTACGTCCTAGGTTTCTAACCTTTAACATTTCTTCCTCAGTCTTTTCAGTTAAATTTTGAACAGTATTGATACCAGCACGTTTCAAGCAATTATAAGATCTAACTGACAAATCAAGTTCTTCGATTGTCATTTCTAAAATCTTTTCTTTTCCGGCATCTTCTTTTTCAACCATAAACTCTGTATTCTTAGCTTTTTCAGATAAATCAACAAATAAGTTTAAGTGTTCACTCATAATCTTAGCAGCAAGACTTACAGCTTCTTCTGCAGTGATTGTCTTATTTGTCCATACTTCTAAAGTCAATTTATCATAATCTGCAATTTGACCAACTCTTGTATTTTCAATAGTATAGTTAACCTTTTTAACAGGTGTATATATTGAATCTACTGGAATAAGACCTATTGGTTGACCAGGTTGCTTATTTCTTTCAGCAGAGGTATATCCTCTACCTTTATGAGCTGTCATCTCAGCATGAATCTTACCACCTTTAGCTAAAGTACAAATATATAAATCAGGATTTAATATTTCAACATCAGCGTCAACTTTAATATCCCCTGCTGTTATAATTCCTTCTTTATTTGAGTCAATAACTAAAGTTTTCTCACCATCACTATGAATAGCAAGTGCAAGTTGTTTTACATTAAGTATTATTTCAGTAACGTCTTCTAAAACGCCCGGAATAGTAGAAAATTCATGTAAAACGCCATCAAACTTAATGCTATTAATAGCTCCACCAGGAAGTGATGATAAAAGAACTCTTCTTAGTGAATTTCCTAAGGTTGTACCATATCCACGTTCTAATGGTTCAACAATGAATTTACCATAACCATTTTCTTCATTTAAATCAGCACATATTACCTTTGGCTTTTCGATTTCTATCATTTTACAACCTCCTCTAAAATTTTTAATTCAAATTATTACTTAGAGTAAAGTTCTACGATTAAGTGTTCTTGTACTGGTAAGTCAATATCTTCTCTCTTAGGAAGTTCAACAACAGTAGCTTTCTTTTGCTCTGCGTTAAATTCCATCCAAGCTGGTACGTTTCTACCTGCTGTTTGTTCCATAATTGCTTTAAACTTTTCGTCATTTTGACTAGCTTCGCAAACTGCGATAACGTCATTCTTTTCAACTAGATATGAAGGAATGTTTACCTTTCCGCCATTTACAGTAATGTGTCCGTGACGAACGATTTGTCTAGCTTCAGCTCTTGAAGTAGCTAATCCCATTCTGTAAACTACGTTATCTAATCTTAATTCTAATAATTGAAGTAAGTTTTCACCGGTGATACCTTTTTTATTAGAAGCCATTTCAAAATACTTTCTGAATTGTCCTTCTAAAACACCATAGAATACTTTTGCTTTTTGTTTTTCTCTTAATTGTACTCCGTATTCAGATAATTTCTTTTTCTTTGCACCGTGTTGTCCAGGGGCCTGAGCACGTCTAGCAACAGCACATTTATCTGTATAACATCTTGTTCCCTTTAAGAACAACTTTTGTCCTTCTCTACGGCAGAGACGGCATGATGCGTCAGTATATCTTGCCATTTATATTCAACTCCTTATTAAATTTCTTTATAAATCCGAAGATTAAACTCTTCTTCTCTTAGGTGGTCTGCAACCATTGTGAGGAATAGGTGTAACATCCTTGATAGAAGTTACTTCGATTCCAGCTGCTTGAAGTGCACGAATTGCAGCTTCACGACCAGCTCCAGGTCCCTTAACATAAACTTCTACTTTTCTTAAACCATGTTCCATAGCTGCCTTAGATGCAGTTTCAGCTGCCATTTGTGCAGCAAATGGAGTGCTCTTTCTAGAACCCTTAAAACCAAGTTCACCAGCACTTGCCCATGAAATTACGTTTCCAGCTTCATCAGTCAATGTAACAATTGTATTGTTAAAGGTTGAATGAATATGAGCTGCTCCACGTTCGATATTTTTTCTTTGAATTCTTCTTACTCTCTTAGTTGTTGTCTTTGCCATATTTCATCCCTCCTTATCTCTTTACAGGACCCTTACAAGTCCTTGCGTTTGTCTTTGTTCTTTGACCTCTGCATGGTAAGTTTTTCTTGTGTCTTGAACCACGATAACTTCCAATTTCCATAAGTCTCTTTATATTTAATGCTATTTCTCTACGTAAGTCACCTTCAACCTTGTGGTTCTTTTCGATAGATTCTCTTAATTTACTGATTTGGTCGTCAGTAAGATCTTTTACTCTTGTATCAGGATTAATCTTAGTTTCAGCAAGAATTTCATTAGATAATGTTCTGCCAATACCATAGATATATGTTAATCCAATTTCAATACGTTTTTCTCTTGGTAAATCAACACCTGCGATACGTGCCATATCTTAAATTACACCTCCAAAAAATTTTCCGTCTTTTTTAATATAATTAGTAGACGAAACTAATTATCCCAAATTAAGTGCTCAACCTTAAATTAGGATTAAAAACAACAGTGGGAAAGTAGTCTCCTACTCAGCCGCCCCAGCCATTGATTTTTACATAGCTTAGCTTGGCTACTGTAAATAGCCATACGTTGTAGTTAAAACACTACATTCAGACTTTAGCACTTAGCCTTGTCTTTGTTTGTGCTTAGGGTTTTCACAGATAACTCTAAGAGTACCCTTTCTTCTGATAAATTTGCATTTTTCGCAAATTTTCTTAACTGATGGTCTTACTTTCATTTCATTTCATTCCTCTCTGTTTCTAAATTGAAGTGCAAATTTACTTTGCTCTCCATGTGATTCTTCCACGAGTTAAGTCATATGGAGATAACTCCAATTTAACTTTGTCTCCCGGCAAAATCTTAATGAAATTCATGCGTAGCTTACCTGAAATATGGGCAAGAATTTTGTGACCATTTTCAAGTTCTACTTGGAACATCGCATTAGGCAAAGCCTCGAGGACTGTTCCTTCAACTTCTATGACATCTTCCTTAGCCATAAAAACCTCCAAATATCGTTAAAATTTTAATTCAACTTAGTAAGTATATCATTGTAACCATATTTTGTCAACACATTTTTAAAACTTTTTTGTGGGGCTTATGATTAATTTTTGATAAAATCCTATATATTAATTTTTGAAAATGTCCCAAATA
>CAVHFU010000058.1:0-5342 GCA_963635575.1 bacterium
ATATATTTTACTGATAATATAGGAATTATCACATCGACTTAAAAGTGAACTATATTAACTTTTCAGTCAATTGGCAAACTACTTACTGATAAAGCTCTACCCAGTCTACTGTGCCATCTGTAAATTTAACTTCTATTATTCCTTCATATGCTACATCTTCTACATTTCCTACTATATTAGCTACATTGAAAGTCTTTATATCTGTTAATGCTTTTTCTATTTCGGCTCTATCTTGTATTACTTTTGCGATTTCGCCATTGTTATCGTGTATTTCTATTCTTTCTATTTCTTCTGCCTTTACTTGAACCTCTTGTGCCTTTGATTCTATAAAGTTATAAACATTTACACATTCTTTATTAAAATAAAGTGTCTCATTTGTATAGTATTCTTCTTCTCTGGAATTTTCGTTCCTATACATTATATTTATACGATATTGTTTGTTTATTGCATATTCCGGAGTAATATATCCATAATTGTAATATTCTCCTTTATAGCTGTCACTTAATACATCTTTTTTAACTGCTTCTATTAACTCTAATAACTCTTCTTTATTAATAATAATCGCAGTTTTACTACTAAATAAGTTATTTGATATTAGTATTGATTCTACTTCCTCTGCTTTTCTGCTAAATAATTCTATTTTTGATTGCTTGTATTCATTGCTTTGACAGATTTCTTGTAATTTATCTTTATATTTTAACTCGTTAACTCTATACGCCCTACTTACTACTCTTCCGTTGTTTAGTAGATAGTTAACTGAGATTAAACCGTTTTCTTTCATATTTTTTTCTTTATTTGCAACTATATCTTTACTAAGATTTACTATTCTTTCAATATTTTCGTCACTTGTTAAAACACCTGTTTTGTCTCCGTTATATCTATATATGTCTATATTTGATTTTGATGAACCGAGTGTGAAACATTCTATGTCTTGTGCTTTTGGCACGAAACTTTCATAACCGAAAATGTCAAAGTGAACGCATGCTACAACTATTGCAAATGCACCTACAAATCCAACAAATCCTTTATATGAGTTTAGTATCTTAAATGATTTTCTGAGTAACATTTCTGCTGCCACATAACCCAATAATGCAAACAATATATATACTAAGAAATTTGGATTTTCTATTTCAAAAATTCCTTTTACATATATAACGCCTACTAGCATTACACAAATGGTTACGCCATATTTAAATATTGGCTTTACAAATTTTCCGCTTATTACTTCTCCTGCGTCTTCGAGGTTTCTGTACTTATATATGAAGTATCCTATGGTTAATGCTAACACTACTAAAACTATATCAGGTATTAGGAATTCATTTAATGAATCTCTGCTTCTTAAAAATATTGTTTGAACTATTGGTGAGAGTTTTGCAAGTTCTGCTACGCCTTCTTCTGATACTCCTGTAAATCCATAAATTATTCCGTTAAGCAAGAAATTAAGTATTACTATAATTCCTGCTGGTAAGAAGTTTATTATGTATGTGAATATTATTTGAGCTATACTGCTACCTGTTACCATTCCGACTGCTACTGTTATTGAAAATAATGTTATGCTTACTAATAATGATATCCACAAGTATTTCATTATTATGCCTGCTTCAAATAGTATTCCGTTTGTTACGAACAGTTCGATGTATGATAATAATGCTGTATTTAATAATATTGGAACTACTAGCAAAATTAATCCTGAAATTATGTTGTTTACATATAAATCTAATCTATTATATGGCATTGCATGGACAGTTACCATTGATTTTGGATTTTGCATATACCTAAATACTATAACTGCTAAAAATACTGGTACTATGAATAAGAAACATATTGTACCGTCAAATATATTGTCAAATTCTATTGTTGTTACATACTCGTTTCCCATATTTGTTAACACAAGAAGTGGTGATAACAAGAATAATCCTATTGTGTATAAAAGTGAAACCCACCAAAATCTTTTTAGGTTATTGCATATTAATGCTTTATTAAATAATCTCGTTAATTTCACTGTCTTCACCTCCGACTTCATAAATAAAGATTTCCTCTAGGGTTAATGGAATTATATCCAAGATGAGTGGATTAAATTTCTTAAATTCTTTTACTATTTCGTCTTTATCGCCTTTTAAGATTATTGAGTAAACTGTTCCAAGCTTAGACTTACGAAGTAGATTAAACTTCTTTGAAAGTTCTTCCGGGAATAATCCGTTTTCAAATGCAACTTGAATTTTATGTGTTTCTGTTTTCAGGTCATCTATTTGTCTTTGTAATACTAATTTTCCCTTAGATAAAATTCCGACATGGTCACATATATCTTCTAGTTCTCTTAAGTTATGTGATGAAATCATTACAGTAGTTTTATTTTCGTCTACGTCTTCCATAATTATGTTTAATACTTTTCTTCTCATTACAGGGTCTAATCCGTCTAATGGTTCATCTAGTAATAGTACTTTTGGGCGTGTTGACATTGCTAGCCAAAATGCAACTTGTTTTTGCATTCCTTTGGATAGCTTATTTGCATTTCTTTTTTCGTCTATTTTAAATACTTCTTTTAAACTTTCGTATCTTTCTTGATCCCAATTTGTATATACCATTTTATATAGTTCTGCCATTTGTTTTATTGAAAAGTTATTAAAGAAAAATAGCTCATCAGATATGTATATTGTTTCGTTCTTTATGTCCACGTTTTCATATGCTTTTTTGTTGTCTATTAAAATTTCACCTTTGTTTAGTCTATAAATTCCTGCAATTGCTTTCATTAACGTGGTTTTTCCGGCACCGTTTGGCCCTACAAGTCCATAAATAGAACCTTTCTCTACATTAATGCTAAGACTATCTAATGCAAGAAAATTATCAAAACTTTTACTTACGTTATTAACCTTAATCATTTTTTTCACCTCGTGTTTCATAAAATTCATTTACAATTTTATTAACTTCTTCTTTTGAAATGTTTAAAAACTTTGCTTTTTCCATTAGTTCAAGTAGTTGGTCTCGAAATTCATTGTATCCTTTATTTATTATGCTTTTATCGATTTTTGCGACAAAATTTCCTTTACCCGGAACAGAATAAATATATCCCTCTTGTTCTAATTCCCTATATGCCCTTTGGACTGTATTTACGTTTATGGCTAGATTGCCGGCAAGGGTTCGGACTGATGGTAACATTTCATTTTCTTTTAAACTACCGCTCATTATCATCTTTTTATAGTTGTTTTTTATTTGGATATATAGCGATTCTCCGCTCCTATAATCAATAGTTAGCATTTCTCCTCCTCCTTTACTGTAATATTATAATTAATACAGTTATAATATTACTAGATTTTAAATTTGTCAAGTTTTATGTTTAAAATTATTTTTTGGAATTTGTGGAATAAAATGGTTGGATTAGCTTGCAATATGCTTTAACAAAATTATCCACCACGTTTTACAATTTCGTCTCTGAGTAATGCTGCTCTTTCGAAATCTAGCTCCTTCGCAGCTTTTTTCATTTCACGTCTTAACTGTTCGATAGGTACTTCATCTATCTTATACTCTACTTCTTCTTCGTCAAGTTTTGTTACTTCTATCGTATCTCTAATTTCTTTTTTGATTGTCTTTGGAATAATTCCGTTTGCTTTATTATAGTCATCTTGTATCTTTCTTCTTCTGTTTGTTTCTTTTATTGCATATTCCATAGCCGGAGTTAGCTCATCTCCATACATTATTACCTTGCCTTCTGCGTTTCTTGCGGCACGTCCTATAGTTTGAATAAGTGACCTGTCTGAACGTAAAAATCCCGGTTTGTCTGCATCTAATATCGCAACTAAGGCTACTTCCGGAATGTCTAGTCCTTCTCTTAATAAATTAATTCCGACTAAAACATCAAACACTCCAAGTCTTAAATCTCTTATTATTTCCAATCTTTCTAAGGTGTCTATATCTGAATGAAGGTACTTTACTTTTATTCCTACTTCTTTTAGGTATTCTGATAAGTCTTCTGCCATTTTTTTAGTTAGTGTTGTAACTAAAACTCTGTTTTTCTTTTCTACTTCTTTATTTATTTCTCCAATTAAATCATCTATTTGGTTTTCTACCGGTCTTACTTCTATTATAGGGTCTAATAGTCCGGTTGGTCTTATTATTTGCTCTGCTACTTCTCCATTTGAGTGCTCTAATTCATATTCGGCAGGGGTAGCACTAACAAACACAGCTTGATTTATTCTTTCCTCAAACTCTCCAAAGTTAAGTGGTCTGTTATCGTACGCAGATGGTAGCCTAAACCCATAATTGACAAGCATGTCTTTTCTTGCACGGTCTCCGTTATACATTCCTCTTACTTGTGGTAATGTAACGTGAGACTCATCTACAAAAAGTAAAAAATCTTTAGGAAAATAATCTAGCAATGTATATGGAGCTTCTCCAGGTTTTCTTCCACTTATGTGCCTTGAATAGTTTTCAATTCCACTACAAAAGCCAATTTCTTGTAGCATTTCTAAATCAAAGTTAGTTCTCTGGTCTAATCTTTGTGCCTCAAGTAACTTCCCTTTTTCCCTAAATTCTTTTACGCACACTTCTAGTTCGGCTTCTATACTTTTTATAGCTTTTTTCATTTTTTCTCCGCTTGTTACATAGTGAGACGCAGGGTGAATTAATGTATGGGTTAATGTTGAAATTGTTTTTCCGGTTAGTGGGTCAAATTCACAAATCTTTTCTATTTCATCTCCCCAAAATTCAATACGAATCGCTTTATCTTCATATCCTGCCGGGAAAACTTCCACCACATCTCCTTTAACTCTAAATTTACTTCTTGTAAATTCAATTTCGTTTCTTTCGTATTGGTTTTCTACAAGTTTTCTAAGTAACTCATCTCTTTCTTTTATCATTCCTGGACGCAAAGATATTGTCATATTACTATAATCGTCAGGGTCACCTAAGCCATATATACAGGATACACTTGCTACTATGATTACGTCTTTTCTTTCAAACAATGCTGCTGTGGCTGAGTGACGAAGTTTATCTATTTCATCATTTATTGCCGAGTCTTTTTCTATATAAGTGTCTGTTTGTGCGATATATGCTTCTGGTTGGTAATAGTCATAATAGGATACAAAATACTCCACTGCGTTCTCTGGGAAAAACTCTTTAAATTCTGAATAAAGTTGTCCTGCTAATGTTTTATTATGTGCTAAAATCAAAGTAGGCTTTTGTACTTTTTCAATTATGTTTGCCATTGTAAATGTTTTTCCGCTTCCTGTTACTCCGAGCAATGTCTGACACTTTTTGCCTTCAATTATACCATTTGCAAGTTTTTCTATTGCTTGTGGTTGGTCGCCTGTTGGTTTATATTCTGAATGTAGTTTAAACATTTTTTC
>CAVHFU010000059.1:0-1862 GCA_963635575.1 bacterium
ATTATTATGCACAAAGTCCTTTGATGTTAATATTATACCGGTAATCTAATAAAAAAAGAACTCTTTTTTGAGTTCTTTAAATTATTTTAAAACGTACCTTTTAAAGATTTTTACAAGTTCATTTGGCAATTTATCTAAATTGGTACAATCCAGTGTGCCCTCTTCATAAATTGCTTTAATTTCTTCTAAATCATCAATTGCAATACCAATAACTTTTATGCCTTTTTTTCGATAGTATCGAACGCAAGCGTTCAATTCTTTCATAGCATAATCGCCACCATTTTTACAATTAAGGTTTTCTTTTAATGGTACGCCGTGAAAAGAAGGTTTATCAATTCCATCTTCAATTCGGCATGGAGCTCCGTCCGAAATTACAATAACAACTTTTTTGTCTTCAGGACGAGCAAGAATTTGTTCGCATAAACCAGTTAAGATAACCGTATCGATGTTTCCACCGTCGGCGTCAATTTTGGTTAATGCGTATTTTTCTTTCTCGTTTGAATTAAAATTTCGGTACAATTTCGCTAATGGATTTCCGTGCTCGGTATGTCCGACTATTTGAGTTGGAATATCAAGACCTCTAGATATTGCATCAAATAAGATTGCTGCTTCTCTAGCTTTAACAAATTTATTTCCCCAATACATTGAACCAGATTCATCAACCATAATTGTAAAAGCTACATCAGGCTTTGAATCGGGAGTGATTTGTTTTGAAAAAACTTTTTTGTCTTTACGATAAGCTTCGTGTGCATTAAATTTAAATCCTTGCACAAAACCACTTTCTTCTTCGTCATATTCACGTTTATTTAAAATTTGGCCAACCTTACGAATGCACGTTTTAGCCGTCTTTTCAATTTTTTTGTAAATTTCATTGTACATTTGTTTAGTTTCAAAAGTTGCTTTTACAGTTTCCCTTGAAACATCGGTATTATAGCAGCCTGTGCGAGTCAAACTTTGCCTTTTAGCTTCGTCGTAAATATTTTGTAATTCATTAGCTTGTGATTTTGCTTCTTGTTCATTAGCTGTTTCTTGGGCAACTTTTTTAGAAACATCTTCATCTTCTACTGAATTCTTTTTCGCATTATCTCTTGCTTTGTCAGCTTCAGCTTGAGCTTCTTTTTGGGCTTCTTCTGTTCTTTCTTTTGAAGGATTACGTTTAGCGGAATTCATATTTCCTCTAAACATATTATCACTAGATTGACCAGAATTCTTTTTTGCATCTTGACGAGCTTCATCCGTTTGATTAGATGGCTTTTGACTTTTAATGATTGAATCATTGCTACCACCATCGCTGTTTTGATTTTCTTCACTATCACCATTTTGATTTTCTTCGTTTGAATTTAATTCTTGCGGATCTGGAAATAAACTAACATATATATCTATAAGTTGGCATATTTCTTTTTTATGATCATAGTTAGAAAGTTTATAAGCTTCACAAATTGGTAAAGCTTTATCTAAAGCGCTACTTAGAATTTGATGAATCGGTCCTTTGCATTTATCGTAATCTTTCGGAACATATCCTAAACAATCACGAATTTGTAATAACCAATTAAAGGCATCAGGAAGAAGCATTTCACCTTTCATAACCTTTTCTTCAAGTTCTAAAGTAGAAATTGAGGTAAAAAATTTGATAAGATTTCCTGTTTCTAGTCCTCTTACAACATTTCCTTGTCTTGGGTAGTCTAAACAAAGACAATTTTCGATATAGCAATCTTCTACTATATTTATTAAATCGCTCACACCATTCCATAAAACGTTAGCGAAGCGATAATCTTTTGATAGTCTTTCCAATTTTTCTTTTTCTACACAGCCATTGTAAATTCCACGAGAGAAGCTTTCTTTCATTGAATTTAATTCCCTAA
>CAVHFU010000059.1:1897-2704 GCA_963635575.1 bacterium
CCTAAAGTTTGTGTACATTACATCACCAAACTCATGAGCTGTTGTGCCGATATTTACTAAATACATCAAATGACGAACATTGTATTTCTTGGGTAATAAATTTGCCCAATCATCATTGCCACCATTTTTAATGTATTCATCCATTTTAGCTACTTCCAAAACAATTGGACTCCATGTATTAATAAAAATAGAAGCCCCATCTGTGCAGCCTGTGGCCATTGTGTCTGTAGAACTACAATTTAGATGTATTGGTTTTTCGCCTTTTCTAAGCATTGAAACAGCTACAGCATCAAGAAGATTATAATAGCCTTCTTGTTGTAATAATTCTTTTTCCGACATATCATTCACACCTTTAAGAATTTTGTGATATGTCTGTGCAGATGTTAATTTTGCCATATTTTGTTTTCCTCCTTTATAAATAGAAAAAAGCCCATTTCGGAGGGCTATAAACCGCCCCCCGAAGGAGGAATTTAAATATTAGAGAATACCTTAGCAACAACGCCAGATAATTCTGCTCTTAAATCCATATCTTTAGGTGCGGCACTTGGAACAATAGTTCTTTGAGCAGCATCATATACGGATAACTCAGGAGCAGTTGAAACAATTTTTCTTATTTCTTCATTAGCTTTTAGAGTTTCCACCCAAGCAACTAATTCACGATAAGAACAAATGCCATCTTCGTCGCCACTTTCTTTAAGTGTATTTCTTACATCCATGAAACATTTAACCATGTCCTTTGCAAGACTTTCGTCAATTTTATATTTATCAGTGATTCTCTTAACTAAAATATTTTCTTCTGGAAGAACA
>CAVHFU010000059.1:2714-3473 GCA_963635575.1 bacterium
ACATCTAGATAAGAATGATTGATTCATGTTTCTTGTACCTTCATAGCCAACATTCATTGAGAAAATAAAAATACAATTTGGATGTCTTTTAATTATTGAACCATCGTATAAGTGCAATTCGCCAGAGTCATCTAAAGCTGCATTTAAAGCGGTAATAACACCTTCCCTTAATGTATTTGCTTCTTGAACCTCTATGATTCCACCGTTTTTGAAAGCTTCAACAATTTCAGAATCCACATAAATGAAATCAGCATCAGACTCATTTTCCTTTTTAGGATTAGGAATAAGTCTTTGCGTAATTCTAAATTCTTCCATTCCTTTTGAACATGTAAGAATTCTTCTTGGCACCCCCAATACTCTTGCAATTTGACCACTAGCAGTAGATTTACCAGTACCAGCCTCACCAGTGAATAAGAAATTCATATTCATAGCGAATGGTAATGATTTGCTTGCTTTAATTATTCCGCAAACTTCTTCTACTTGAGGGCTAAATTCCATATCATCATATTCTTCAGGAACAAGATTTTCATCCCCGTTAAATATGTGTTCGATATGGTATAAGCCTTTTTTAGCAACGTCGGCAATTGTAGCAGCTTTTTTAGGAATTTTAATCTTCACTTTTCTAATTGCAGTAGTTTTTCCTTCTTCAAAATCGAAGACTTTCTTTCCTTCTGCGTTGGCTTGAGCAAGTAATTCCTTTGAATCTACTATTGCAAATTCTCTACGCGGCTCTTCCACGTGTTTTGCTACATCTAGCAG
>CAVHFU010000059.1:3483-4885 GCA_963635575.1 bacterium
CTGTTAATTTTTCTTGAAAATCTTGATCAAATTCTTTTTTATCAAATTTTTCTTTTATTTGATTGAATTCGTCGTTTATGACATTGTTATAATCCTTACGAATTAATAACATTGCTGCTAGATATGCACAAACAGAATGTCCGCCAATGCTTTTTGGTCCAAACCTTAATTGCTTTGAACCCGCTAAATCAGATTCACAAGCACCGACAATTCGACCGTCTTTAAAATGCATATGAAGCATTCTTTGACAGCTAACAGTTTTGCCATCAATTTTTTCATTACATTCTTCTATAGTGCCATCATAAATTCCAATCCAGTATTCATCCGGATTACTATACGAATTATAACAATATCCTAATTCGTAAAGAACTTTGTATAAGCCTTTACGAACCATTTCGCAAGGGTTCATTTGATTTCTCATTCCTTCTTGAAAATATAAGGAATTTTCATAATTAAACCCTGTCGAAATCGGAGTTCTAATATTGAACGGCTCTTTTAATTTCGCAAGAGCTGAACTTCCCCACATATAGTGAGGATTTGTGACCCCTTTTTCTGCAATAGCAGCGATAATAACATTGTTATCGCTTTTTTCAATTATTTCTTTTAATGTTTTTGCCATATCTTTTTCCTCCTATACTTTGACAAAAAAGCACAGGAATATTAGTCCTGTGCACGCTCTTTAATCATTCACATTGAGCAATTACAGAACTAATCTGCATGTTTTTTAGAAACAAAGCCCACATGAGCGGGCTCTATTCCTTATTCAAAATCCGGGATTTCGCCGGTTAGACCGAGGTCTTCAACTTCGATTCCGGATTCGTCGTTCGCACTATGCGAAGCTTGTCCGGCTGACGTTGATTTCCAAGTCACCTTTTGTACGGAATCAACTACAAAATTTCCGTAAGTCTTTTTCGTACCGTCCGGTCCGACAACCTCTTTTGTTTGATAATGGGATTCAATATAAATTTCGTCTCCCTTGTCAAAATAATTAGCTAAGTAGCTAATTACCGGTTGATCCCAAACCGTAAAGCGAACCCAATCGGTGCCCGCCTTTTCAGCCTTAGCGGCTTTTTTTCTCCCAACGGCAACGGAAAGTTCCATTACCGCACGTCCTTTGGCATCCTTCGCCTCAGGTTTTTGGCCTAATCGGCCAACAAAGCAACATTTATTCATGATCATATCTTTTCCTCCTTGCCCTTATTTTTGGGCTATTTCATGAAAAAAAAGACTTTGAACATGTGATTGCTAATTAATTTGCAAAAATATGCACAAAGTCTTTTATATTTAAATTATACCGTAGTTTTTTTGTTTATTATAAATTTTTTATCATTTTGTGCCATTTGGCACATAAATGATTATTTCATTATCTTGTTTTATTTTTAATTATGCCTAGAATATAAGC
>CAVHFU010000060.1:0-4559 GCA_963635575.1 bacterium
ATATCATACTTATATTTATTTTGTAAAGGGGTGTAAAACTTATGAAAAACGTAGTAAGTAAGGTTTTAATGATGTTTGTAGTAAGTTTTATGTTATTTACTTGTAGCTATGCGGAAATAGAAAAAAATATTGAATATAGTGGTTATTTTGATTATAGTCAATCCAAAGTCAGTAAAATTGGAACTTATTCGTCTTCTAATATTAGTTTGGCTCTTAGTGATTTTATAAATGGTGATACTGAAAATTTGACAACAATAATGAATGATTTGATTTCATCCAATGTAATTAGTGATTGGTATGTTGGAACAAAAATTAATGACAATAAAAATTTTTTGATTATTGTACCTTATGGAATTGACACCGAATTGTTTTATTGTGAAACAGACGGAGAATATTATTTGTGTTTTTCAAACTTAGCTATTAATGATAATTTTTACATTCTATCTGGAACAAGTATGTATGTGCATTATTCAAATAATACTACAAAATGTATTTATCCGACAGGCAGTAATTTTATTTATTTTTCTAAATCAGTAAAACAATTAAGTTCAGTTAACGGTAAGTATATTTGGGTTGGAGAGAGTTATTATTATAAAGCTTCATCTACTCCAGATACTCCGTCTTTTGAAGGTATTACAGATAGTCAAAAGGCTTTGATTATAAATTCCATAACAAGTAGTGAAGATTTTAATTTGCTGCCTTCTAATTATTTAGAACAATTTTTTATAGTTTATGATACATGGAGTGATAGTTATAAAGTTTATTTTTATCCAAAGCAATATTCATTAAAAGGTCGTGTTTTTGATGAAGGTTCTGTTGAAAATGTAAATTATAAATCCTATAAAATAGTTGCTTTTGAAGGTTCAAATTTTCTTTGGGATTTGTGGCAATCTATAAGTCCTTTTGATTATTACGTTTTTAAGGGTTCGTTTAATTCAGAAGGTGCCTTTGATTCCTATTTTTATGATAGAAAAAATAGTCACGAATTGAATCAATATTATTTTAGTTCTTCTGATGAGCCTATTGTTTATACTTCTAAAGATATTGGCTTTGTTATTTATAATGTTGAAGATAATAAATATGAAGATGATACTGAAAATAGTATTTCAAAACCTATTCTTCGAGATGAAAACAATAATGAAATTATTATTACTATTCCAGAAAATAATTCTAGTTTATCAGAAACCCCCTGGCAAAGGTTAGTAAATATCATTACTTTTATCCCTAGTAAAATTGCAGACGCAATTGCTAATAAAATGGGATTTGACAAAGTAATGTTTATTCTGTCTCCACTGTTTGAGACAATAATAGAACTTATAGGATTATTAATAGTTTGTCTTGCTTTTATTGGACGAGCAATTACGTTTGTATATACATTGCCAACAATTGAAGCTTCTTCTGCTCTATTTATTATTGATGTAGATACAACCACAAAAGGATTAGCTTTTACCGGTAATACATGGGGAACACATTTCTTATCCGGTTTAGATAAATTAAAAGCTCTCTCCTGGGGAGGAGCAAGTTTATGGAGTTTTTTTGAAGCTTTCGTTGTTGCTTTAGTTACTGTAATTGCAATAAAGTTTGTCAGAAAGCATTACCATATATAGAAAAGGAGTTGAGTTGAATGCTTTTGAATTTATTGGAATTTTTATCTTCTGCAATTGAAGATTTAGTAGATACGCTTGTAATTGCTATATCTTCTACACAAAATCTATATGACCAAATTTCAGCATTAACATTTGATTCAGCTAATCCAATATATAGTTTTTTCTCCACGTTACGTTATGTGACTGGAGATGTCATATATATTACAATAACGTCTATTATCATCTTAGGTATGACGTTTGTATTGATTAAGTTGTTAAAATCCGGGGTAAATTTTATTTTGAGCTTTATTCCAGGAGTTAATATCAAATTACCTTAGGTATCAAAGTTATATTTAGTCATTATCAAACAATGCAATTCTTTTCTAAATATAGCTTTATACATATAAATGTTCAGAATAAATTGATTCACCTCAATTATCTGAGCAAAACACATTTGTACTTCTAGAAACAGGACGTGTATGTAAAGCGAAAAGCTTTTACATAAAAAAAAAACGTGAGCGAAAAGCTCAGAAAGAAAGGAGACGTTTAATATGAAGGTTAGAGAAAAAGTAAATGCAATGTTTAACGGAGCAAAAACAAAACTTGCTTCAGCTGCTGTAGTTGGTTCAGCTGTTCTACTTCCTGCAGTCTGTCATGCAGAAGGTTCAACAACAACTACTACTCCATCTCTTGATATCGCTTTTGATGTTGCAGAGTGCTTCTCTTGGGCACAGACAATCATTTCCGCAATGTTACCGGTTGTGTATATCACAATGGGTGTATCATTAGGTTTCTTGATTATACGTGCATTCAAGTCCGCATTTAATGGCTAGTGGTTAACTGCAGATAAAGTTGTGGGGGGTTTTGTAAAAGCTCCCCATAATTTTTATCTAAAAAGGAGTTGATTAAATTGGGTGTTTCAGAAATTCAAGGATATGTAATTATCGGGTTACTGGTAATTAATATCCTTATGCGAATAAGGAGGTAACTATGAATAGTACACTTTCAAATATTTATTTAATAATAATAGTATTGCTGGTAGTGTGGACTGTTGTTGATTTATTAGATAATTTGCTTGAATTTGTTTCAAAAGTCTTTAAGAAAACGAGGTGTTTGAAATGAATCAAATTATCGCATTGTTAGTAGGTTTTTTTATAGTAATAAATTTGTTGGACGTGTTGTCTAATTTAAAGAATGTAGGTGAATAAAAATGTATATTGCTATTGTTCCGAATAATGTGGTTATAAGACCAACAATAAGAGGAATTAATAAAAAATTGGATACTGCATTGGAAGAAAAAGATTTTAAGACTTTAGGTAAATTTAGAGTTGTTACTTTGTCTCCAGAGAATCTTGAATTTGTGAAAGATATTAAGATAATGCAAAGTATCCCTATGAAAACGCTTTATAAAAAAGACACGTTAATTCCTATATTAATTGGAATCAACATTATGCTTACGTTTATATTGCTAGTGAAAGGCTAGGTGTTAGTATGCCTGAAATTGATTATGATAAAGAATTTAGTTCATTTGTAACCGGTGGAGAGGGTTCTGCTATTAAGGATATATATAATATAATCCCTTCCCTATCCCCGGTACAAATGCAAGTAATCAACACATTAGACTATTTTGCCGGAAAGTGGTGTCTTTCTGGCATAAGAAAATTTGTTGATTCTTACCTTTTATCGGTTAAGGAAAATAAATCTTTAGGTTTCGTAAAATCAAACCAAGCTAAAAGCTTGTTAAAGGCTTATACGCAAGACGAATTGATAAGAGGTGTCAAGATTAACTCTCAAATAAGTCAAGGTTCGTAGGAGGATTTTTATGCTTTGTAGATGTCAATGTTGTGGAAGATATATACCGGAAAAAATACAACAGTATAAAGTTGGAGAACCCGACTGGGATATTATTTGTAGTAAGTGTTATAAAAAACATTATATGAGGAGTGAAAGGAAAAAATAAAATGTATAAAGGAAAAACAAAAACTAGACGTGTTAGTGCAAAAGAATTTTTACAGATAGTTCGCAGCGAATGTAGACGTGGCTGTAAAAATTGTAAGTTTAGGAATGTTCCTAATGAAAATTTGGAAGAAAATTTAGTACAAATTAAAAAGATTTGTATGTTTCATTATTTTGACCAATTGTCTGAAAATACAATTGATTTTGTGATAGGCACAGTAAATAAAATGTAGTTTTTGGAGGTACATATGAAAAATAAACAAGATACAAATGATTTAAAATGTTTCGAATTGATAATAAGTCTACCTAAGACCGGAGAATCTTATTATGCCGTAGTACCAGGAAAGACATCTGAAAAGGTAATAAGTTCATTAGGAGCTATAGTTTACTATATTCGGAAATATGGAATAGTTGATTTTAATTTAAATGAAATGAAGTGATTTTATGGCTGGTTTAATCTGTGGATTTTATGGCTTCCAGCGCTCGGGAAAAACATTACTTGCGACAATGATAGCTGAAGGCTATCGTCGAAAAGGTGTAAAAGTCTATACCAATATGGACGTTGCCGGATTTATAAAAATTAGAGCGTTAAATGAGTTGCCATGTGATAAGAATCCAAAAGTTCTGTTACTGGACGAAGCATATTACTTTTTGGATTCGAGAAGTTGGGAGAAAAATACTAAATCTAGTATTTTCTTCAACACCCTGGGCAAACAAAATGTTTTGTTTTTGTTTACCGCAATATCTCCGGATATGATAGATATGCGTATACGTAAGCAGCAAAACTATGTATTTATAGCTAAAGGAACTGAAAAAGCTATAAGTTATAAGGTTTTAGACATTCAAAGACAACGAATGCGTTTGTTTGTAATGCCTAAAACCGAAGATGTTTTTAGGTATGTTCAGTATCAGACACTTGAAGTGCCTGATTACGTCGATTGTAATTTTGACAAATTTATTAAAAGACAGTAGGTAATATGTCAATAGGAAAAAAATAAAAATTTTAATGAAATTTGT
>CAVHFU010000061.1:0-4411 GCA_963635575.1 bacterium
CATCTTTGCAATATAAATTTTTATTGTGATAGCAACAATATTTAGAAGCAAACGAAAACAAGTTTATCTTGCCATTACATTTTGCTATTTCATTTACGACTTCCGGATCGCCTGCTTCTATTCTTTTATCAATGTCTTTTATTTTACTAATATGTTCAGCTAACTCCACAACACTGATTTTGCTCTTATATCGAGAAATGTTTGTTGAATTAGTAATATCTATTAACCCTATTTTCATGGCAACTATTTCTCGGTCGGTATTATTAGGAAACTTTTTGAACACTTCGGTAATAAGCTCATCTTCTTGTCCGTAATTGTCTGTTTCCTTAACTTGACTATGAGCTTTTTCTATTGCTTCATTATTAATTTGCACATTTGTATATGTGTGTGTGTTCGCTTTTGGCATTTCCAAATTTTCATTCTCGATAGTTGATATGAGATAATATGCAGGATGGTTATCGGTTCTAATTATTGCACCGGAATTAACTAATGACATTAATGCAGAATAAATATTGGGAAGATGATTGCGGTCACCATAAATATAAAATGACAAATCACCCTGAGTTAATTTTCCATGCTCACTTAATAAATTTATTATTTGCTCTTTCTGCGACATAACTATATTATTCCTCATTTGTTTTTCTGTTGTCCTTGATAATTTGCATTATTCGGATTGCATTGATTTGCGTGATTCACATTATTTACTTGAAACAATTTTACCACAAAACTTCACTATTTTCTATGGTTTTTCGAATTTTTACGCCACAAATCCCAACAAATTATTTTGAACCCACCTTGAACCCAAATCGGGTGCATCGTGTAATTGTATCATTTGGGTGAAAAAGATATCTCCTATACTTGTTACACTATCCGGTATAACCACTGAAACAACAGTTGTTTGATTTGTAAATGTTCCTGAAATTTTTGTTACAGGCACTCCGCCAATTTGAGAAGGAATTTTAACAATCGTCCCTAATCCTATATAACTGATAATTGTAATTGAATATGAACTTGCAGTATAAGTAAAGTCAGATGGAAAATTTTCACCTTCCCAGTATGCATATATTGTCTTATTTTGTGCAGGTAAAGTCATGTCGTTATAAGGCAAAGTTAGATCCAAATCATTATACAATCCTCCAAGAGTATAGCCCTCACGGCTTGTCCAATTGGTTGTATTAATAACTGATTGATACTTTTGTGTGATTTTATTATTCGTCCCACCATTACCGACAACGGTTACCGTGTAGCAATTTCTAGTATAGTAGTAGTCTATCACTCTACTTCCATCAGGCAAAATAATTGTTGTTTGCGTCGCAGGAGACGTGAATCCTGTATAAATATTTACACTCGGCGTAATAGAAAAGTCAGATGTGCCTGTTAAATTTTGCGTAGCAAACAATTTATATTCATCGTCATTAATATTTTGCTGATAATGATTAACCGTATAAATAGTGTCTGTATTGGCTGTCCATTTTGCAGTTAATGTGACATTGCTTGCGGTCTTCCATATACCGCCACTATATAACATTTGATCATTATACCAACCTGCAAACGTATAGCCTATGCGAGTTAGCACAGGCAAAGTATAATTCGCATCAAAAGCAACTACTTTAGAAGCAATTTCAACCTCACTATTATTTGCATCAAACGTAATCGTAAACTCCTTTGGCACATAATAGGCATAAAGAGTTGTAGAACAATCTCTATCCCAATTTTGCACACTTGCCATTGATGAATCATAGTATTTTGTTTCTTTACCATTTTTTTGGTAAAAATAACCGACAAAATCATAACCTATTTTTTCAGGAGCAATAGCATTCGGCATTGTAGAACCATATATAGCATTTACAGAAGTAGAACCTCCATTGCCACCTTGTTTATCAAATGTGATTGTTACGCATTTTTCGACAATCCTTGCATAAAGAGTTGTATCTTCGGTTTTATCCCAACACTTAGCACTTATCATTGACGAGTCATAATACATGACGCCTTCTTCATCAAAATATCCATTAAATTCATAGCCAAAAGGAACGATAGGGGCTGAAGCCTCCGGCATTTCCAAATCATAAGTTGCCGACACTTCATCAAATCCTCCTTCGCTTACTCCTTTATTAAATGTAATTTTATTAGTATTTGCTTCCCAAATTGCGTAAACTTCTACTATATCGCCTTGCTTGTTCAAGTTTAATACAATAAGACTATCTGCATATTTTGCCTCTTTATCGTTTTTAGAATCCGACCAACCTAAGAAAGTATACCCCGTCCTTGTATATATATTTTCATCAAGGTTTTGCTTAACATCATAAGTAAATAGTTGATTACTCATTAAGCCGGAACCACCATTAACATTGAACTTAACGAAATATGTTACTGGAGTCCACATTGCATAAATATCTATATCACCCGTAGTTCCTGCAGGAATTATTGTAATTCTACTATTATCGTTAAAAATTTCAGTTTTATACCAACCACCGAAAATATAACCCTTTTTAGTTGGATTATTTAAATTAATATTTGTGGAGGCAACAGTAAAGACGATAGGGTTATTTTTATCATTTACCCCTCCATTTAGGTGATATTTAATCTTATAGCCGTTTAACTTCCATCTTGCCTGTAAGTACATATCGGAAGTTGTTTTGTATATACCATTTTCTACTAATTCTTCTCCATTATACCAACCTGCAAAAGAATATACATATTTTGTAGGCATAGAAAGTTTATAAACTTGATCAAACGTAACTTCGGTATACTTATTTTCAAGTTCACCACCGTTTACATCATAATAGATTTTGTAACTATTTGCATTCCAAGAAGCAACAATCACTATATTTTCCGTAATAGGATTAGAAAAATCATAATCCCAAGAAACAAAAGTATAGCCTTCTTTGGTAGTCTCCGGTGCCGTAGCAAGAGAATATTCTTCAACTTCTTGCTTTTGAACGATAGTTCCTCCGGCAGTATCAAATATTACATTGTAGATAGGTTTTCTATAAATTTGCAAAGTATAAAGTTGAGTTAAACCATTATCGGCAGTAACTATAACATAATAAGTGTTATCGCCGGCAAACAACGTCGCAACCTTACTCTCGATTATATTGTTTCCATAAATATCCGTTGACAAAGTCCATTTTGTTCTAGAGTTAACGCTTATATAATTTTCAAGAGAGAGCGACATCGTTGAGCTTGAAACTTTTTGAGAATATATGTCATTGTCTATCTTTTCAAAATCTTTTATAAAAATTTCAGTATCGTGCAATGGTTCATATATTACCCATTTCGCATAAACCTTAATATTCGAAGATAAAGGATCTTTTAAAAGAGAACTTGTGGTGAATGGTTTTTTCCAATCATTGTTATCATAATACCATCCGTCAAAGGTATACCCCTCCCTCGTCGGTTTTGTAGGCCATTCGTCAACATCTATTTCATTTATATTCATAGATGCTCCAATCCGACTTCCATCTATATTATATTCAATGTTAATTTCTTCTCCATTCATACTGATAGCCGCATAGACCTCACCATTAACCATAAAGCTGACCTTGAATTCAACTTCATTATTACATGCCATCATTGAAAATAACAAACAAAACACTACCCCAAAAAAATGCTATTAGAAATGCTTTTCTTTTCATAACAATTCTCCAAACTAATTATCCACCAATGGTTGTTTTTAACAACTACTGCTTTAAAAAGGACAATACATCAAGTTAATTCTACCCCCCGTTTGACAAATTCAATACATACTATGTAAAATCTTTGTAAAGCAAACTAAAGCAACAGGAATTGCTACCATAATTTCTATTACTCAATCTTACTTATTCACAACATACTGTCTTGCTTTAATTAAATATTATTTCTTAAACTTTATATAAATTTCTTCACTTTTAATTATTTTAATGTTTTCCAATTTTTATCTTTTTCGCTTAATGTTAAAGGTGTTCCATCTATAAGCGTATAAGAACTTGAATCTGCACTTCCTTTATATTCACCTTTTACATTAGGCCAATTAATTCCTATACTTGAGTCATTCCGCGCAAGTCCACCTTCATCTCATGGATGATAAAAATCTGTAATTTTATAACAGAACTCTGCTACATCACTTAATACTAAAAATCCATGTACAAATCCTTCTGAAATATAAAATTGTTTTTTATTTTCTTCAGACAATTCTACTCCATACCACTTACCTTAAGTTTTAGAACTTTCTCTTAAATCTACTGCAACATCAAATACTTTCCCTTTTATAACTCTAACTAATTTACCTTGTGTTTTTTTGAAAGTACATTTATATTTATCTAATTATGTTTTTCATTTGTTTAATATTTTTTGAAACTTATTTATTATTTTATAAACAATAAAACTTAATAATATTGATATCATCATCAATCCAGTACAAATTAATATAGAT
>CAVHFU010000062.1:0-4298 GCA_963635575.1 bacterium
TTAAGTCAGAACTTAAAGGCAGACTCGTAATGGTAACCGGAACAACATCTCTTAATGAATATGAAGGAAAACTTTCACAGAGATTTAATATCCAGAACATTTATACAGTTGATGAAGATAGAAAAAATAAGTTAACGGTAAACACCGATGCTTATTGGTCTGTAGATGATATCGATCTTGACTCATGGACTGATGAAAAGAAGATTTATATTAACGGTTATATACCAGCTTACATTAATAAGGATGTTGGAAACAAGTATGTGCCTCAGCAGTTCATTTTCGATGCATCAAAGGTAGATTTTGACAATGAAGAGCACGTTAAGCTTATCTCTTACAAGCTTAAGGTTCTTGGCTTCAAGCTAGAAGACGGAAAAGTAAAATCTACATTAAAGAAAAACAAGGTTTATGCTATTCCGGTAATTGTTAATTATGTAAATGGAGCTCAGGAGATTGACTTTGACGAGAGCCAGCTTACTCCACTTCAGAAAGAAGCTATTGAGCTTGGTCTTAAAGAGCTTAAGGACTTTGCACCAAGCAACCAGCTTTACGGACAGAGAGTTATCCAGTTTAAGATTACAGATTTTGTTCTTAGAGATAAATCAGAGAGCGGAATTTATGATACAGAGTTCTCTACAGAGGAATTTGAGGAGCAGATTTATACTCCGGCTAGAACCGAAACATTAGAGGAAGTATTAAAGAAAGCTGATGCTGAAGTTTCAGCTGAAGAAGACGATGAGTTAGATGATTTATTTGATTAATAGGGAGAGAAATTAAAGATGGGATTATTTAAAACTAATAAAGTTAAGTGTGACATTGGTTCATATATTCATTATTGGAGAGGAGTTAAGAAGTCTGGAAAGACAACTCTCTTCTATAACTTAGTGCAGGAGCAGTATGGTAGTTTAGACAAAGGACTTCTCATTTCTATCGGAGATGAGATTGGATATCAGGCTTTGGACGGTTTGGTATTCGCTGAGGCTCCAACTTGGAGTGACCTTATTGAGATTATTGATGAGCTTGTAGAAAATAAGTCAGATAATGATTTTGAGGTTGTAGCCTTAGATACTGCAGATGAGATGATCAAGATTGCAAAGGAAGAAGTTAAGAGACTTCACAAGAAACAGAAAGGTGTAGCCGCAGAATTTAATGCTTGCCTTGGTGGTTATGGCGCTCCTAGAGATAAGGTTGTTGAACTTGTAGATGAGCAGCTTGCTAGACTTCGTAAATCTGGATATGGAATTATTATTATCGGACATACAAAGATTAGAGATATTACTCAGAAAAATGGAGAAGCTTATCAGCAGTTAACATCAAATCTTAGCTCAGATTATGATGGAATCTTCTCAAATAAAGCCGATATTGTTATGACAATCGCAATTGAGAGAGATATTGATGAAAATAAACACATTAATGGTGTTGATAGATATATGTATTTCCGCTCAGACGGCTTTGTAGATGCCGGTGGACGATTCGCAAATATGCCAGAGAGAATTGAGTATGGTGCTAAGAATTATATCGAGTGTTTCGAGGCTGGAGTCAAAGGTGCAATCATCGGAGGAGCCTCAGACAAGGAAATTAAATCTAGAAAAGATGAAGAAAGAACAACTCGTATCAAGAAAGCAGAGGCTTTCGCAGAGGAAGAGAAAACTAAAGACGTTTCTAATGAATTAGAAGCTCAGAGAACAGAGTTTTTAGCGGTAATACAGGCAAATTTCAGCAATGCAAGTGATGAAGTTAAGGACGCAGCAAAGTCTTTACTTACAGAGGCTGGAGTAAAGAAATTCTCAGATACAAACTTAGATATTTATGTATTAAAAGAGATTTCAGAGCTATTCAATTAAGGTAGTGTCTTACTTTCCTTAACGGAAAGTTGGTTCATATAAATATCTTCCTATACTATTTGGGTGGCTAGTATTAGCCACCCATTTTGCTAGTAATTATGGAAGAAAAACGAAAGTAGAGGTGTGTATAAGAAGTGAGCGATAGTAAATTCGGAGTCTTTGACACGATTGAAGAAAGAATTGAGGCAATAAAAAACCTCCCGTCTCCCGATGAAAAGGAAGTATGGTGGCTCATACCCGGAATTCCCGAGTTTGAGGCGAGTACTCAGGGGCGTATACGTTTCAGCAAGCGTGGCAAGAAAGCAAAAAATAGTTTTGCGGATAGACAAGGATATAGAATAGTACATTTAGGTAAAAAATATGGTCAGCAGAGAGTTCATAGATTGGTAGCTATGACATTTTGTATTAATGACGACCCAGAAAACAAAGATGTTGTAGATCACATTGATGGACAGAAAGACAACAATAGGTATGACAACCTGCGGTGGTGTACAATCGGTGAAAACACTAGATTTATGAATGAGCAAGGTCTTATGGTCGAGAAGCGTAAAGGGTGGATACTTGCACTTCATAACGAAACCAAAGAGGGAAAGCTTTATAAGACTACAACTCAAGCAGCTAAAGAACTTGGAATTGAAAAAAGAATAGTATTTTCTGCAGTAAACGGAAGTCGTAAGAGTTATCACGGTTATTCGTTCTATAGAATAACAGACATCAATAACGTAGTAGACTTTAGCGAAGAGGGAATCACAACAGGAAGATTTTTTACAACTGGAAATTGGGCAGAAGTTATAGGAGATAGATATATAGTCAAGATTACTGATAAAGAACCGAAAACTGGATATAGCCAGAGTGAGCTGAAGGAAATAGCAAGTCGCTATATGGAACAGTTAATAGAGGAAAGTAAAAATGATTGATGAATATACATATGAAAGATTAGTAGAGGAAGATAAAAGGAGAAAAGAGTATGAACATTATGCAGAATACCAATGTAGAGCTGCAGGAATTGTTAGAAATCATAAACGAGTTAGGCATTCTAAAGGCAGAGATCGAGTGGGATCATAGTTTGGAATATCAAATCTTATTAGATAGAGTTATAGAAATTTTAAAGGAAGGTGTTTGATTTGGCAAAAGGAAGAATAGTGAACGTAGTAGACACGGGCGAGAAAGGTAATACATTAGAACTGTATAGGGCTCCTGATGGCAGGTGGTATAGTTCCAAAGAAGCGTATGCTAAATGGAACGAAGACAGAATGTTTAGAGAATTATGCATTGAAGAAGTCCGTAAACAGCTTGACTATGAAGCATTTATGAAACTCGATACTTTATTTTTAAAGAAACTTAAAGAGTGGAAACCATACGGATATGACGTAGTATATGACTGCATTAAGAGTCAAGCGGATAGCGTTGAGTGGGCAATGCATAATAAAAATTTTCCTAATGAAAAGAATAAAATACAATACATTTCTACTGTGTATCAGAATCATATGATAGATGCTTACAAAAATAAACAGAGGAAAATTAAAGCCGAACAGAAAAGAAAAAATACAGAAACAATATTGATAAATGACGAAATAAATGAAGTTGTCAATAATAAGCAGCAGGCGACAAATATTAGCAAGTGGTTGGAGGATTAATTAATGGAAATACCAGAGATTTTAATGGAGAAAAGAGGGGTTGTTGAATGCAATTTTATCTTTTCGTGTTATAAGGATATGTCTCTTTTAAAAGAATATTCCAATATTGTTAATGGAGAAGATATCCTTACTCCGGACGGACAGTTTTATATGGGAATTCTTAAAGGATTAGAGAAGTCTGGAGTTCAGACTGCGGATAATATGTCAATATATACCTTTTTAGAAGATAAACCAGCTTTGAAAAAAGGATTTGAAGAAAGAGGCGGCTCTTCCACAATAAACGAGATCATGTCTTTAATCTCAGCAGATAATATTGATAGCTATTATGATGAGTTAACTAAAAGTAATATGCTTGTAAGACTTCATAATGCCGGTTTTAACATCTCTAAAGACTTTGATAAATTCAAAGAAATGACATCAGATGAATTATATAGTTACTTTGAGTATCAATTATCAAATATCGCTATTGGCAAAATAGAAAAAATTAAAGCCGAGGATTTAACTTCTGATTACGAAAGATATATAGACGAATGGGACAAGGGAACTGATGTTGGATTTAAAATTGGCTCAGGTATGCTTAATTATCAGCTTTTAGGAATTCATAAAAAGAATTTATTATTACACGGAGCCGGCATTGGTCAAGGAAAGACATCTTCTGCGATTGCTTGGTATATTCTCCCTACTATTGAAACTCAAGACGTTTGCATTATAGCAAACGAGCAAGGGGTTTCAGAATGGAGACAAATGATACTTTCAACTGTATTATTCAATAAAATAGGTCGAGTTGAAGGTTTTAATAGACATAAAATGATTACTGGTC
>CAVHFU010000063.1:0-4123 GCA_963635575.1 bacterium
AATTATATATGGTTAGCAGTTTTTTTATGCAAAAAATGCGTGAATTTTCTTCACGTATTTTTTGTTTGGGACTTTTTTTACAGCCCCCTTTTTTATTCAAATAGAATTCTTAAAATAATCGCGAAGCATAATAGCTGCATAAACTCCGGCTTCATAGCCAACTAGAAAACTTACGGTAAATAAGTTTTCATTTTCAAAGGTTTTACGATAGTTAAAGTTTACCACGTCATCGTAGCCATGGGTGTATCCAAGACAGTAGTCATCCGGGTCATCATGGAATTTAATGGAATAATCTATGATGGCTTTAAGGTCTTTTTCATTAAGAAATATGTGAGGTGAAGTTAACTGTCTCTCCTGCGGAGAAAGCATACAATGGATAGGGAAAACTCTGTCTATTGTTTTATAGTCACTACGGTCACATACTACCTTTGAGAATCCATAGTCTAACTCGTAAGGTGCGATAAGGGTAGAACGGGTAAGGTCGTAAACTTTGAGAGTTTTGGGATTGAAGGGTTGGTAGAACATAATAATCCTCCTATTGTTTCAAAAAAATAAGATTTTGAATAAGTAGATATGAAAAACACTATACTTATTTTACAACATTAAACACAATATGTCAACTTTGTAGGAATTATTGCCAAATTTCAAAAAAAGTAATATGAATATTGAAAAAAAGTTAGTATTTTTATAAAATAAAATGGATATATAATTAGTAGGAGGATGTTAAAATGAAATTGATAGAGATTTTATTTAGGATAGCAGAGGGGGCTTTAATCGGGCTAGGTGCAGTTTTGCCTGGTATTTCAGGTGGAGTGCTTTGTGTAATATTTGGTGTATATAAGCCGGTAATGGAGTTATTGTCTCATCCCGTAAAGAATTTTAAAACTCATGTTCCGAAACTTATGCCAATTATAATTGGTATGGCGATAGGCTTTTTGGGGATTGCAAATGTACTCGCATTTTTCTTAGAAAAATATCCGGCACAATCTGTTTGTCTTTTTGTAGGATTAATTGCCGGCATGATTCCATCATTATGGCGTGAAGCAGGAGAGAAGGGAAGAAACAAGTATTCATATATTTCACTAGTGATTGCTGGCATAGTTGTTTTTTCTATATTATCTTGTTTGCAAATTTTTTCAGTTACAATTACACCTAACTTCGGATGGTACATATTTTGCGGTTTCTGTCTTGCACTGAGTGTTATAGCTCCTGGAATGAGTTTTTCGACGTTACTTATGCCTTTAGGACTTTATACTCCGTTTGTAGATGGAATAGGAAAGTTGAATTTTGAAATACTAATTCCATCCGGAATAGGAGCTGTGGTAACGGTTATTTGCTTGGCCAAAGCTGTTGATTCATTATTTGAACATCATTATTCTGTTGCTTTTCATGCAATTGTTGGTATAGTTACGATTGCAACAGTTATGATTATTCCTTTTGGTAGTTTTATGGTGTCCGGCACACAATTTCTAGTTAATTCTATTTGTCTTATCATCGGTGTTGTTAGTGCATTACTTTTGGATAAATTCAACAGTGGGGTAAAAAAGGAATGATATTGACAGTTTGAAAAAAATAATGTAAAATAGTCCCATAAAGATTAAAAGCTATGAAGAGAAGAGTAGATAATGAAATATGTTTTAGAGAGCCTGGTTAGGTGAAAACAGGTACAAAAAGCGTTATTGAAGATGGTCTTGGAGCTATGTAGCTGAATTGTTAAGCCACATTGGGAACGCCCATTATAGCGGAAGAGTATTTTTAGATACTTATTAAGGTTCATATTGCGAGGTATGAATAAATTAAGGTGGTAACACGAGCTTTCGTCCTTTGTCTGACGAGGGCTCTTTTTGTTTTTGAAGGAGGAGTAAAAATGAAAAAACCATACTACATTACAACTGCAATTGCGTATGCTTCTGGCAAACCGCATATTGGTAATACTTATGAGATAGTACTAGCAGATAGCATTGCAAGATTTAAAAGACTTCAAGGATATGATGTGTTCTTCCAAACCGGTACTGATGAACATGGTCAAAAGATTGAGGAAAAGGCTAATGCAAAAGGAATAACTCCAAAAGAGTTTGTAGATAATGCAGCCGGAGAGATAAAGAGAATCTGGGATTTGATGGATACATCATACGATAAGTTTATCCGTACAACAGATACTTATCATGAAGAGCAAGTTCAAAAGATTTTCAAGAAACTTTATGATAAAGGAGATATTTATAAAGGATATTATGAGGGAATGTATTGTACACCTTGTGAATCATTTTTTACTGCATCTCAGCTTGTTGATGGAAAATGCCCAGATTGTGGAAGAGAAGTAAAGGCTGCAAAAGAAGAAGCATATTTCTTCCGTATGAGCAAATATACAGACAAGTTAATTCAATATATAAATGAGCATCCTGATTTTATTCAACCTGAGTCTAGAAAGAATGAAATGATGAATAACTTCTTACTTGCCGGGCTTCAAGATTTATGTGTATCTAGAACCTCGTTTAAATGGGGTGTGCCGGTTGATTTTGACCCTAAGCATGTTATTTATGTTTGGATTGATGCACTTACAAACTATATTACAGGTCTTGGCTATGATGCTGATGGAAATAATGGCGAACTTTATAAAAAGTATTGGCCGGCTGATGTGCATTTAATCGGAAAAGATATTTTACGTTTCCACACAATTTATTGGCCTATTATGCTTATGGCTTTAGATATTCCTTTACCTAAGCAAGTATTTGGCCATCCTTGGCTACTTCAAGGTGATGGAAAAATGAGTAAGTCAAAAGGAAATGTTTTATATGCTGATGATTTAGTAAATTTCTTTGGTGTAGATGCTGTAAGATATTTCGTATTGCACGAAATGCCGTTTGAAAATGATGGTGTTATTACTTGGGAACTTATGATTGAAAGAATGAACTCTGATTTGGCTAATACTTTAGGAAATTTAGTAAATCGTACTATTGCTATGACTAATAAATATTTTGGTGGAGTAATTGAAAATAGAAGTGTAAATGAAGAAATTGACGAAGACTTAAAGAAAGTTACTTTAGATACTGTAAATACAGTAATAAGTAAAATGGACAAGTTGCGTGTTGCTGATGCAATGACTGAAATATTTAACATTTTCAAGAGATGCAACAAGTATATTGATGAAACAATGCCTTGGGCTTTAGCAAAAGAGGAAGAAAAGCAAGACAGATTAGCTACTGTATTATACAATTTAGCTGAAAGTATAATGATTGGTGCAAGTTTACTTGAACCGTTTATGCCTACAACAGCTAAAAAGATTGCTGAGGAATTAAATGGAAAGCTAAGAGCCATCGATGAATTAAATGAGTATGGTAAATTTGTTTCTGATACTAAAGTGGCTGAGAAACCTGAAATATTGTTTATGAGATTGGATGAAAAAGAAGTTATGGAGAAGGTTAATAAAATGATTGAAGAACAGAAAAAAGAAAATGAAGTAAAAGTAGAAGAAAAGAAAGAAATCATTACAATTGATGATTTTGATAAAGTTGACTTAAGAGTTGCGAAAGTATTAGAGGCTGAGGCTGTTGAAAAATCCGACAAGTTACTTAAGTTAAAGGTTTCTTTAGGAAATGAAGAAAGACAGATACTTGCAGGTATTCAAAAGTATTACAAGCCTGAAGAGTTAATCGGCAGAAAACTAGTTATTGTGGCAAATTTAGCATCTAGAAAAATGAGAGGCTTAGAGTCACAAGGCATGGTTATAGCTGCTGGAGACGGAGATGTTGTTAAGGTACTATTTGTAGATGATGCGGTGGATGCCGGAGAAAGTGTCCACTAAAATATAAAAATCTGTGTCAATAATTTTTGAAAATGTCCTAAAAAAATTTAAACATTAACGGGAAAATTTATCCCGTTTTTGTTTTATTTTAAGCATAAATATGTTCATTATGAGATTTTCTAACTTGTAACATAAACGATGCTAATTTCCAAGGATGGCTCATAGGTGGAACATATTTAGGCTTTTCCTCTTTAATTTCTGGTATTTCATTAAATTCTTCTGAATATTTTTTATGGCTCTCAAGCTTTCTAAGTTCGTAAATCTTTTCATCAATAGTAACAAACAATTCTCCATTAAATGCTTTAATTACAAGTGCTTTAG
>CAVHFU010000064.1:0-3913 GCA_963635575.1 bacterium
GTTATACATAGATACTAAAGGTTCACCCAACCACTGAAGTTCTTGTTGCTTCTTCAAACTATTGAATTGCGACATATCTACGGCGAAACCAAAGTTCCCGGTTTGATATTTAGAATTGATAACACAATAATCTGGGTCTAAAATATAAATAAAAGAGCCAGTGTCATCCATGAAGAAAATTCCATAACAAACATCTTCAACAAACACTCGCTCTAAACATTCCTGAATGTTCCCTTGCATATTAATATTGTCAAGCAAATTCAAGGTGTCATTATAATTTTTAAGAAACTTCTTTTGGTCTGGCGAACTACCAGCTTCATACTGAGGTATTACTTTTCTACAATCCAACCTAGTCATAGAAGAGTAAAATCTCACCAACCTAAAATATATATGAGAATTATAATATAAAAAACGAGATACATTTCTAAGACTCTTTTCGTTAGAACCAATATTCTTCATATATCTACGAAGAGTTTCTTTATCAAATGTTCTAATTGTTTCGTGATCAAAAGCCTTAGTTATATCTCTAAGATTTTTCATTGCATCATCTGTTGCCGCAAAGTTTTGTCGCTGTTCTTCATACAGCCTCGCTTTTTCAGCAACAGTTAAATTTTCAGAAGTGCCTGTTGCACTAGTTTTTTTCTGCGCCATCAACGCACCTCCCGTATTTTAATACCTTTTAGCAGGTCTTATTATTAATTGTTGGATTAAGTCTGAATCGGTTGATTCAGGTCTCAAGTCCTTTGATAATTCATTCTGTATAATATAGTAGCCATACTCCAAACTACTATATCTATCCTTACGCATACCAGAACGCTCTTTGACTTTAACCAAACCATTTGACATTTCATGTGTAAGATTAATAAGCTCATTAATTAATAATGTAGTCTGAGCATAAGGCAACAACATTTTTGCTTGTGTGTTTTCGCCTAATTTGCCATAGCCTCTAATTTTAGAAAGCTTTTCTTCAATATTAGTTTCTGGTATAGGCAGATTAATATAACCATTTTGGAACCCCGCTCTTAAAGTAAGAGCCATATCACTATTAAGCTTAGATGAAGCTTTGATAGCATATATCACTTTAGGAGCGTTCTTCACTTTGCAACGCTCCGCTAAATCTTCATTGTTAGCTACATTGAGCGCAGGATATACCTCTCCGTAAACAGGATCGTAGCGATCAGCCATAAGATAATCTAGTATTGATTGCCCTATCAATTTGTTAACCTATAAGCTTTTTATCTTATAGTTCTTATACTTTAAATTCGTATAAGTTCAGCATATATTTTTATCTATTTTATTTTGTTCTTCTATAAACTCTAGTAATTGCTCACGATTAGTATTCTTTTTACCATACGAAGAATGGAATAATAAATGACATTTTATACACAATGTTATCCCATTATTAACATCAAATCTATCTTCAGGGTTATCCTTCCAATTTTTTATGTGATGAGCTTCTAATCTAACATATTTCCCGCAGCCATTTCTAACCCCACAACATTGACAAGTATAAAGATCTCTATTAAAAACGAACTTACGCCAATCTCTATATTCTGGAGTTTCACGTTCAGTCCTAGGGTTTTTAACATTATTGCCTTTCCAAACAGGGCTATTCTCTCCTCTATGAGATTCCCGCCATTCTGGTGTTTGTGTATAACTTTCAACTCCATATTTTTTCAAAGAAGTTTCTTTAGCCTTTTTAACACAGTCGGGTAATTGCATATTATGTTTGACTCCGAAATTATCGAAATAATAATTTTTTATTTTTTCTTGAATTTTTTCGTTTCCAAAAGGATTTTCACACCCATACTTGTTTATATTGGTCTTTTTCCTCTTGTCATTTGAGGATAAAAACAAACCTGTATAGCTTCCGTATCTTAAATTAATGGTCTCTGCGGCTTTGGCTTCACAACAATTTTTGCACGCATCCTTTTTATATCTTTTTTTAAAGATCGAGCATAAGTCTGCCATTGTTTTAAAAATAGCTTTCCACAATAATCACATTTAATTGTAACTTCACTACGGCTCGCACACGTCAAGTCTTTAACGCTTACCTCAAAAGAATCTCCCATTTTAGTAAACTCATATCCTAAATCAACATAATGTTGTTTTATTTTAGAATTCCATTTTACAATTGCAGTTTTACTAATTAACATAATTTCCTCCTTATTAAAAAATAAAGAGGGTAGAAGAACAGTCTACTCTCAAAGCAAAATCAATAAACAATTGAAAGCTTTAAAATTAAACAATAAAAAAAGAGCTTTGAGCTCTTAAGTAAATAGATAGAACGGTCTCGTGGGGAAATTATATTCTGCTAACAGGTTCATTCCCTATGCGTTGCCCCTGACTCATTTTTTAAAACAAGCCTTCGGTTCGAGTTGGCATCTCAGCGTTCTCGTTTAATTCCGTTCTTTTTCAATCATTATCACTAATAAAAGCGGCACAACCTACCGGAAGCATCCACTACTAGAAAATCACATTCGTATTTATAAAATTGTCTCATAATTATCAAGCCCAGTTCTTCGGTAACTAAGCCTTCATATGTACTAATACCAATAATATTATCCATATAGTTATGAGAAGAAGTTGGGATAGCAGAGTGGAGTATTAAAGCACTTGCATCATTATCATGCTTTTTAGAAGCAAGCAAAGCAATATCGACCGATAATAATCGAACTTCTTTATCTTGTTTTTCTAGCATTTTAATAGTGCTGCTATTCCTATATACATCTAAATCATATATTACATTTTCAAGAATACGTCTTTCGTTAATAGTATTAAATTCAAAAAGAGCGTCTTCTGAACTTCCATAAAAAATGCCTTCACGCTCCATCATAAATGAAACATCCGAAAATGTAGCCTCCGACATTTCGTTTTCAATAGTTTGCCTTAACAATATCCCTTCACGAATGCTTAATTGATAAGGTAAATCTACAACAAAATATTTTAAACCCGGAGTTAGCATATTAGCAGTATAAGATTTTACTTTTTCATACATTTCACTTTGACAATAATATGCACTACTTAAATAAAATTCTTGAGGAACTTCTTTATCTGCTAAATGAGCATATTCCGGTTTAGATAAATACCCGGGTTGTCTTGGGGAGGCATTCATGGGTCTTAAAATAGTATCAACTATTTTTTGATCTACAAGCCTAGATTCATCAATGCAAATTACTGTTGATCTCTGTCCACGTCCGCTTTCGCCAGCAATGGTTACTCTCATCCACGAACCATTTTTAAATTTAATATAACAATCATTCTGACCCGTACTATACGTCGATATTTCGTTTCTTAAAAAAGCAGAACGATGCATTAAGTCGTCTGTAATTTTCATCAAAATTTCTTTACCTTGACGAAATGTTTTTGAAGCGGTAAGATATTTAGTACCGGGATATAAAATACATTTATAAACACCAAACAAAGCAACAATATAAGTCTTGCCTAAACCTCTCGAAGCAACCAAATATGCCATATCATTGTGAGCCATCGCCCACAACAAAATCTTTTGGAACCATTTCAAATGAAAATTAGGAATAATATCTTCGATAAAACGACTGGGGTTGGCTCTATAGTAACCGCACCATAAATCAATAGCGTTCATCAATTTGTCACTTTTTGACAATTTTACTTCTTTATCAGTTTTAGTATTCTTGCTCATTATGCCACCTCCGTATTTCTACAAAGGTTATTTAAATATTCGTCAGATTTATAATTTATCCCCAAAACATAAGCTTGACTCTCCACACTTTTTATAGTTCTGCCGGGGAAAAATTTTTCAACTAATTCCGCATTCTCGTATAAACTATAATTATCTTTAAGCAATTGTAGCTCTTTGGGAGTCCATTTTTTAACAGGTTTAAAATTTTCATCTAAATAACCAGCATATTTCTTATCGCATTCTCTGCATATA
>CAVHFU010000065.1:0-3851 GCA_963635575.1 bacterium
TTTTTTATGTTTGCTTATTTGAAGGGAATTCTTGCAGTTAAGAAGAATGATACTGCGATTATCGATGTTAATGGTGTGGGTTATAAATTAAATATTCCGTATTCTACATATCAACTTTTACCGGAAGTTGGTGAGGTGGCTCAATTAAATACATATATGGCTATTCGTGAAAATGACATCTCACTTTTTGGTTTTTTCTCTAATGAGGAGCTTAGAATTTTTGAGCTACTTATTTCTGTTAGTGGTGTTGGACCAAAGAGTGCTGTTGGGGTTTTGTCGGATATAACTCCTGCTGATTTTAGCTTGGCTGTTATTACTGATGATGTTAACAGATTAACTAAAGTTTCGGGTATAGGAAAGAAAACAGCACAACGTATAATTGTTGAGTTAAAAGACAAAATGAAGAATGAGGATGTTGTGGAAAGTAACGATGCACCTGTTATTCGTAGTGTTGTAAGTAGTGATATTGAAGAGGCTATTGCAGCGTTGCAAGTTTTAGGATATCCCAATAAGGACGCTGTTAATATGGTTAATGCAGTTATAAATGAGGGAATGAGTGTTGAAGAAATTGTAAAACAGGCTTTAAAAAATAAATAAAAAGAGGTGTGTTTATGGGTTATTCTACTGAGGAACTTAAAAAAATTGCGGTTAATGTAAGGCGTGGCATTATTGAGGCTGTTTATAATGCTCAGTCAGGGCATCCTGGTGGTGCATTGTCTTGTACGGATATTTTAGTGGATTTGTATTTTAATGAAATGAATATAGATCCTAAAAATCCTAGAATGGAGAATAGGGACAGGTTTATTTTGTCTAAGGGGCATGCGTCTCCTGCAATTTATTCGACTTTGGCGAACAGGGGATTTTTTCCGGTGGAGGAGCTTAAGACATTTAGAAAAATTGACAGTTTTCTTCAAGGGCATCCTGATTTAAACAAAGTGCCTGGAGTGGATATGACTAGCGGTTCTTTGGGACAAGGGTTGTCGGTTGCAAATGGTATGGCGCTTGCCGGACGTTTGGATGGTAAAGATTATAACGTGTATGTTGTTATGGGTGATGGAGAGATTGCTGAAGGTCAAATATGGGAAGCGGCTATGAGTTCGGCACATTATAAATTGAATAAGGTTATTGCTTTTGTTGACTTTAATGGACTTCAAATTGATGGTAAGGTGACGGATGTTATGAATGTTACGCCGATAAAGGAGAAGTTTGAGGCTTTTGGTTGGAATACTATTGAGATTGATGGGCATAATTTTGACGAGATTCATAACGCAGTGACCAAAGCTAAAGAGAGCAAGGATAAGCCTACGGTTATTATTGCGCATACCGTTAAGGGCAAGGGTGTAAGTTATATGGAAAACCAAGCCGGATGGCATGGTAAGGCTCCGAATGACGAAGAATATAAAGTTGCGATGGAGGGATTAGTATGATAGCTACACGAGAGGCATATGGTAATGCAGTTACTGAATTGGGAAAGATTAATGACAAGGTTGTTGTGCTTGATGCGGATTTGGCGAAGGCTACAAAAACAGAAATTTTTAAGAAGGCGTTTCCTGAAAGATTTTTTGATATGGGAATTGCTGAGGCGGATATGATTGGAACGGCTGCAGGGCTTGCTACTTGTGGAAAAATTCCGTTTGCTAGTTCTTTTGCGGTTTTTGCTGTTGGACGTGCATATGACCAAGTTAGAAATTCTGTGGCTTATCCACATTTGAATGTGAAGATTGCTGCAACTCATGCGGGAATTACTGTTGGTGAGGATGGTGCAACACACCAGGCTATTGAGGATATTGCGATGATGAGAGCACTACCAAACATGACTATTATTAATCCTTGTGATGAGTTTGAGACAAAATGGGCTATTTTTGAGGCTGCAAATATTGTTGGCCCTGTTTATATAAGGCTCGGAAGGAGTAAGGCTCCTGAAGTTTATGATGCGAATGAGAAATTTGAGTTTGGTAAAGGAAAGCTTATTCGCGAGGGTGATGATGTGACTGTTATTGCGACCGGTTCTATGGTATATGGGGCGATAAAGGCACATGATGTCTTGAAAAATGAGGGGATATCGGTTAGAATAATTGATATGCATACTATAAAGCCTATTGATAAAGATATTATAATTAAGGCAGCAAAAGAGACTAAAGGGATTGTTACTGCTGAGGAACATAGTATTATTGGTGGACTTGGAGGAGCTGTATGCGAGGTTGTGGCTGAGAATTGGCCGACAAAGGTACTACGTGTTGGTGTTAATGATAAATTTGGGAAGTCCGGTAATGCGAGTGCATTGCTTAAAGAGTATGGACTTACTGCTGAAAATATTATTGAGAATGTGAAACGTGCGATGGAGGTTTCATATTAGAAAGGTTTGAAGTTATGGATATAATTGATGTTGCTATTATTGGGGCTGGACCAGGTGGAATGACTGCGGCTGTTTATGCAGGGAGAGCTGGACTTAAGACTGTTGTTTTTGAAAGGGCGACTGTTGGAGGGCAGATGGCATATACAAATGAACTTGAGAATTTTCCCGGATTTGAGAAAACTACTGGCTTTGATTTGGCAATGCTTTTAGATAAACAAATGAGGGCATTTAATGCAACGTATATGAATGAGGATATTAAGGAAATAAAGAAGTCTGGAGATAATTTTGAAATTACAACTTCTAATGGAACTTATACTGCACTTACGGTTATTTTGGCGTTGGGCGCGTCTCCTAGAAATTTAGGACTAGAGAGCGAGAAGCGACTGAGAGGTTCGGGAGTTTCGTACTGTGCTACTTGTGATGGAAACTTTTATAGGGGCACGGATGTTGCTGTTGTTGGCGGTGGAAATACTGCGTTTGAAGATGCGCTATTTTTGGCTAATTTATGCAAAAAAGTTTATATCATTCATCGTAGAGATGAGTTTAAGGCGGAAAAGATACTTCAAGACAGAGTGGGAAAAACGGAGAATATAGAGATTATTACTAATTCAGTTCCGGTAGAGATAACCGGAAAGTTTGAGGTTGATGGAATTAGAATTGAAAATAAGGATAAAGAAACGCGAGATATTCCGGTTCAAGGCGTGTTTGTAGCGATTGGTACTGTGCCAAATAGCGATATTGTAAAGGATTTTGTGGATTTAGATAATTATGGGTATATAAAAACGAATAAAGACATGGAAACTAGTGTTCATGGTGTTTATGCTATTGGTGATGTGAGGGATACTGTGTTACGTCAAGTTATTACTGCTTGTGCTGATGGTGCTATTGCTGCTCAATCTGCTGGTAGAGTAGTTACTGAGAAGAAAATTAGGTAGTAATAAATTGCTTGGAAAAATGGAAGTTTTGTGTTGACAATTTATTGCCAGAATGGAGGTTTTAATGGAAGTTATTACGCATAGTGAAAAGGAAACTTTTGATTTTGCTTTTGATTTTGCTTTTGATTTTGCGAGCAAGATTGAGGGAAATAGAGTTATTTGTCTAAACGGCGAACTTGGTGCTGGAAAGACGGTTTTTGTTAAGGGATTTTGCAAGTTTTTTGACATTGACGAGATTTCAAGCCCAACGTTTACACTGGTTAATGAGTACAATGGAAGAAAACCCGTTTTTCATTTTGATGTGTATAGGCTAAGTGATGAGGATGAGTTTTATGCTATTGGCGGAGAAGAGTATTTTGAACGTGGCATTTGTATTATCGAGTGGAGTGATGTTATAAAGGATGCACTCCCGAATGATGTTATTGATGTGAGAATAGAGAAAATAGATGATAATACTAGAAAATTCATAATTACATAGTTTAGAGTATATAAAATGGGGTGTTGGATATGGCAAAAGTTTTAGTTGGTATGAGCGGTGGCGTGGATAGCTCTGTTGCGGC
>CAVHFU010000066.1:0-3366 GCA_963635575.1 bacterium
TTTATGTTACAAGTTAGAAAATCTCATAATGAACATATTTATGCTTAAAATAAAACAAAAACGGGATAAATTTTCCCGTTAATGTTTAAATTTTTTTAGGACATTTTCAAAAATTATTGACATATTTAAATCATTGATTTTAATTTAAATTGAATAAGTAGTCTACGTATCTTTTTAATTATGTCATTCATTCAATTAATGCGGATGTTTCTCTTACACATTGAAGTTAATTTGTTAAGTTACCTCTTTCTCATTAGTTGCAATTAGCAATAAAATATAGTATTCTTATCAAGAATTAGAATGGAGGGAAAAAATGAAACCATTAGGAATTATCGGAGCAATGGATGTTGAAATAGAGTTATTAAGAAAGACGCTTAAAGAAGATGATGTCCGTACAATTGGAGAATCTATCTATTATTCTGGGAAAATAAAAGACAAACCTGTCGTAATTGCAAAATGTGGAATCGGAAAAGTTAGAGCTGCATTATGTGTACAAGCTATGATTGATTTCTTTGATGTATGTGCAATTATAAACACAGGAATTGCAGGTGGTGTTTCAAGCAATTTATCTATCGGGGATATTGTATTATGTACAGATGCATTGCAACACGATTTTGATGTCACAGCTTTCGGCTACGCACCAGGTTATATGTGCACCGGTGAAAATAGCAATAAGCCGACTTTATTTCATGCTAATGATACATTGCAAAAATTATTTCACAAAAGTGCAGTTTCAATAGTAAATATTTCACAAGTAAAAACCGGCACAATCGCCTCCGGCGATAAATTTATAAGCGATGCTAAAACTCGCAAATATCTATCCGCTCAATTTAACGCTACCGCAACAGAAATGGAGGGTGCAGCAATCGCACAAGCGTCTTCAGCTAACAGTGTTCCTTTTATGATTGTCCGAATGATTTCGGATTTAGCAGACGGAAAACCTAACGAAGAATATAATTCTTTTGAACAAAACGCGTCTACTGTACTTGCAAATGTCGTACTAAAAAGCATTGAGATGTATGAACAAATTTAAAAGCAAAAAAGACAAATCTTAAAGATCTGTCTTTTTATGGTGCGGATGACAGGAGTTGAACCTGCACGCTTTTGGCGCTAGATCCTAAGTCTAGTGCGTCTGCCAATTCCGCCACATCCGCATAAAATATAAATTAGAGATTAATCTGTAAGCCGGGTTCTGTATTTGATTATCATTTATCTAGGCGATATATCTCTATACCGCTCAAGCCACCTTGTAGAAGACGGCGGACCACCTTAGCCTTCAAACGGTGTTGCTCCAGATGGGGTTTACATAGCCGATATGTTACCATACCGCTGGTGAGCTCTTACCTCGCCTTTCCACCTTAACCACTTTTGTGGATGTCTATTTCTGTTGCACTTTCCTTAGAGTCGCCTCCACCGGGAGTTACCCGGCACCCTGTCCTATGGAGCCCGGACTTTCCTCATATGCTTACGCATCCGCGATAATCTGATTAACTCTTTTTGTATTGTAATATATATTTTAACAAAAGTCAATACATTTTTTTACTTCTTTATTCACCTCTCATGTTTATATTTCTGCCTTGTGGCTTCTCCTCCTCGTATATGTCGCTCAGCCTTATTTTCATCTAGTACCTTTTTCGTCTCTTCTGCCAGTACCGGATTAATCTTCTTAAGGCGTTCCGTTACATCCTTATGCACAGTACTTTTACTGATTCCAAACTTTTTTGCAGCAGCCCTTACTGTCACCTTATTTTCAATTATGTATTGAGCTATTTCAACCGTTCTTTCCTCTATATATCCCTTCATAGCAAACCCCCCATATGAACACGTTTTGCTACATTTGTATTCATATAGGAGTTAGTTTATGTTTATAAATTCTAATTAATATTGGATGCCCCAAAGCACTAATTCTTTAGCTGGTTTTCCGCATATAATACATTTATCATCTATATGTTTGTGACCTTCCAAAATACATCTTGATTTTATTCCTTTTATTTCCTTAAACTTAAGTTCGCAAGCTTCGTCACCGCACCACATTGCCTTAATAAATCCAGGCTTTGTATCCATAATCTTCTTAACTTCTTCAATATCGTGACATTCGTATGTAAGCTCATCTCTTCTCTTTAACGCACGTTCAAACATATCTTTTTGAATTGTAGTCATTAAATTCTTTACATACTCCACAACATCAATATCTAAGGACTCGGTAAGCTTTTCTCTTGTGTCACGTCTTGCAAATGTTATCTTATTTTCATTTAAATCTCTTTCGCCGACCTCAATTCTTACAGGAATTCCATTTACCTCAGCTTCAGCAAATTTAAATCCAGGTGATCTTTCTGTACTATCTACATATGCAACTATTCCTGCTTTAGTAAGCTTATCACAAATTTCATATGCTTTATCATTCACTCTATCACTCACGCCAATAGGAATAATTGCTACTTGGCGTGGAGCGATGTTTGGCGGTAAAACTAGTCCATTATCATCACTATGAACCATTATTAAAGCACCTATCATTCTTGTTGTTGTTCCCCAAGAAGTCTGATATACGTATTCTAGTTCATTGTTTCTGTTTGAAAAAGTTATGTCATATGCCTTAGAAAACTTTTGACCAAAGTAATGGCTTGTGCCTGATTGCAAAGATACACCATTATACATTAATGCTTCTATTGTTAGAGAATATTCTGCCCCTGCAAATTTTTCCCTTTCGGTTTTCTTTCCGGTAACAACAGGAATAGCTAAGTATTCTTCAAAAAATTTCTTATAAACATTTAACATATCGTGCGTTTCTTTTTCCGCTTCTTCTGATGTTTCATGGATTGTATGTCCTTCTTGCCATAAAAACTCTCTGCTACGCAAGAAAGGTCTGGTTTCCTTTTCCCATCTCATAACATTACACCATTGATTATATTTTTTAGGCAAATCTCTATATGAATTAATTATGTTACTGTAATAATCACTAAATAATGTCTCAGATGTAGGACGAATGCACATTCTTTCATCTAATTCGTTTTGCCCACCTTGTGTAACCCAAGCTACTTCCGGAGCGAATCCTTCTATTAGTTCCCCTTCTTTTTTCATTAAATTTTCTGGAATTAGTACAGGCATATATATATTTTGGTGTCCTGTTGCCTTAAACATTCCGTCCATTACAGACTGAATTTTTTCCCAAATTGCATATCCATTAGGTTCTATTACCATGCAACCTTTAACATTTGAATACGCTGCAAGTCGTGCAGCACGTACTACATCTGTGTACCATTGTGCAAAGTCTACGTCTCTACTTGTAATCGCTTTGTTTTTCATACTCATTTCTCCTCGTATAATATGTTTATAAGGTCAAAAACAACTATATAAACATACCCTTTC
>CAVHFU010000067.1:0-3306 GCA_963635575.1 bacterium
GGCCAGTAAAGCGGAAATCAAAGACGTTTTATTTCGTATACCTATAAAACACTATGAAGTACTATTATTATATCATAGGAAGAAAAAAAATTCGATAAAAAAATGCCCAAAACGGGCATAAATTTTTTATTGAAATTTCAAAGATTAAAAGGATTTAGAGATTATATGCTCAAGTCACAGTGGCAGCGAAACTGCGGAAGGTTCATAGTACTTCGACGGAAGACGGGTATACAAAAAATACAAAAAGTTGACAAAAAATTTCCCGATAACTTCAACGGTTATCGGGCTTCTTTTGTACGTTTAACTTCGGAACTCAGGTGTTATGCAGTTAGAGATTAAGTGTCAAACTCCCGTCTTGACGTACTTAGGAGTTTGTGATACACTTAAACTAGGCAAAATGACGAAAGTGCTCATTATGGCACGTAAACGAAAACCCCAGTGTTGTAGCACTGGGGTTTTCTATTCCGTTTTAATAAGGCGGCTTAGACCTTAGGCTGGCTACCGTCTAATTGTCTCCGTCCAGCCATTTGCAAATGTAGTAGGCAACCACACTTGCTGCAACGGAAACGATAAATGACGAAAGTATACCCATTCTAGCACACCCCCTTCCTGTACCTGCATAGGGGTGGTAGCAGCACCAGTATACCATAACTAAGATAGGCTCATAAAGCTCTATTTTCGTTCTTGAGCTTTTTTTCTGAAGCTGACGATGTCTCTTTCTTTTAAAGGGCAAAAAAGCTTTTCAGGCGAAAATATAATCTCTTATGGAGATAAAGACCTCTAAACAACGCTATAGTACACAATATGTACGCATACCAGTGTTAGCGTCCATTTAAATCAACCATTATCGGCTCAAATAAATCAACCAATTTGAGCTCATTAAAAAAAGCCATTACTATTAGTGTTGTCCATCAAATTAAACGCATCCCCATTTTTCAAATTAAATACTATGACTCAGCAACGCAAAGGAGCCTTGCAGTCAAATTATCCAATGTCACTTCGGCAGATTAAATTAGGACGTTCAGTTTAATGTGCCGAGGTGACAGCGCATTGATTTGGAGCTTTTCCGGGGCGCTGCCCCGGACCCCGGGGTTTAGCGCCTTGGTTTCCGGGAGGCAGCTTCGCAGTTTCCGCCAATAAAAACGGCAGCGCCGAAGCACTGCCTCCCTGAAATCCGTCATGGCGCTCGTGTTGCTCCCCAGCATTGCACTATCCTCCATGACGGCAAAGGACAAATTTAAATAATTGTGCTGTCATTCACAGGTTGATTTATAATTAGAACTGACCCGGGTTTAACGCTTAAAGCTGACCCACTTGGTTATCTGCGATCCTAGGTACTGCAGATTGTGAACCTTGAAAATTTAATACCGTGAATTGACCCATCTTATGATATCCTTTTTGTACTGTGCATTTGTGTAGCTGCCTGTTGTGGCATCTGACCTTCTTTTAGTAAAAAATCTCGCCGGATGGTGTTGCCAGCGGGTTTCCGCTGATGCACCTTGCAGCAACAATGTGCTCTTTTGGTAAATTATTCTGTATCCGGGTATTCTTTGTAAGATATCCAAATGTTATATGTCTAACGTCTGTAGGTGTGATAACCTTGTTAACGTAGTGCTCTAAGCACTTAGGCTATTCAGCCAGACTGCGAGAAGCTATCTCACAATCCCACTACTTTAGTGGTGGGTTGCTGAATAATTACTCTTTCTCTTTAAGTTTGCCCTCATGTGGAAATTCAAAAACCATATCTAAAGTACTCATTGTCGGTATGTATTTAGCCTTAAAGTCTTTAGCTTTAGGATCAGGCAGTTGTATGTTTTTATAGCGTTCCAGAATATCCGTATGTGTTCTTAATAGAGTCCATGCTCTTGAAAAAGCTCTTTCTAAATATTTGTTTTTATTCGAAGCGCTTGCAGTGTTATAAATGCTTTGCTTGAGAAGCTGGTTTCTTTCAACAATTGTTTTTGCAGAAATATGTGGGATTCCGTGACTTCCAGCTTGTTCTATAGTGGTCATTACGATACATACAATTTCAACTGCTTTCTGATTACGTTCTTTGCCTAATTTAAGATTTGGAAGATATGTATGTGACGGCAAAAGTTTTGGGGAACCATCTTTGTTTAATAAATCAAATCCAGTTTTGCTTTTTCTTATGCTTGCTTTATAAACATCTTGAATGACACGAAGCATATAAGGACTTGCGAATTTAATGGTATTTGTTTCCGTATCGTTGCCTAAAAATACCAGAACCGGAAGGATATCATTACCTCTTGTACCACGATCGATAATTCCCATAATGTTTTGAAAGCTGAGAATGGTGTTAATGATGCTATTGATATCTGATTTAGATATTTTATAGTTTTTGCCCAATTGTTTTGCAAGGTCAGGAATATAAAATTTAATAACATCCTCTACTGACTGATCCTCAATCCATGTTTCTTTAAACTTGTTTAAAATAATTGCATAGAATACTCTAAGCATCGGAAGATTGAATTCTTCAATATTATCTTTAGTATATAAATGTGCTAACCTTGCGCTTGTAGCGGGAAGTTCTTCGAAGTAAAGCATACCATCTTTAAATACTAAACCATCTGCGGATGTAAGTGGTTGTAAATATGCTTTATCATCATCATTGTATGTCATAGCATTTTGCCAGATTGAATTCGTAATGAGTGGCATTTTAGAAGGAATTTTCGCTAATTTTCCAGCTTTTTCCTTTGTTCTATATACTTTTCTTTCTTTGTTTAGAATGTTAGAAATTGTATTTACTTTCTTTTGAAGCATTTTATAAAGTTTTTCGTTTTTTGATACGGCTTTAAAGGCAGCAAGCTGTGAAGCTGAATAGAAGATAGCTTCGAGTGTCTCTAATTCTTCGCATTCAGCCTTAGTTAATTCGTTCTTTGAAAACTTCTTATCCATCAGCTCTACATATCTTTTTCTTGTCTTTTCATAAATCTTTACATAAACTATCCCTAACTGCAGATCTATATACCACCAATCATCATGACTCATATAGTCTTGCTCTTCTTCTGTAAACACAAATACAACCTTCACTTCAATTGTATTTTCTTCTGGTACCTCGTAACATCCATTTCCATAGTCTATTACTGGGCCAAAAGGTATTCGCACTGTAAGAAAAACATCCGTTAATTCTTTTCCTTCCATATTGTTTTCTCCATTAATTTTGGTTCTTCTGTTTCCAGATGAATACTTTTATTTTAAAAACGTTTTAATATTATTACAATTCTTAAATAAAATTATAATAATATTAAATTAATATTTTAAATTTCATTAAGTACTCCTTTTTTC
>CAVHFU010000068.1:0-3109 GCA_963635575.1 bacterium
ATATTATACCATATCGTTCGAAATTTCGTGTCTATGTATCTATACTAACACCAAACCTTGTTAAAAAAGTTTGAAGAATAACATTTTAAATTGAGTATCCTACAAAAATTTGCTTTACACAGATGGACAAAAAAGCAATTTTTGTTTCGTTCAGTATAGTACACTGTTTTCAATTGTGTAAAATGAGTTTTTTGCAGTCCCTTCTTTAATGCATTTTTGAGAAATTTAGTTTTCAGCTATTTCAACTTTTACATTTTTATTTTTGATTTGATTTTTATTCATTGTTTTTACAATTTCGTCTACATATTCAGCAGGTACCTCAATAAAGGAATAGCTGTCAAGCACAATGATTTTTCCTAAATCTTTTCCGGAAACTGTTGTTTTGCTTGCAATTGCTCCGACTATATCTTTGATTTTGATATTGTCTTTTTTCCCGACTGTTAGGAATAATTTAACCATACCATTTTCATTTTTGATAGGTGCTTTTTCTTCAACCATATTATCTTTTGAAATATATGTAGAAAGTGCTTTTGCAATTTGTTCAAAAGAATATCCATCATCAACTAATGTATCTACTAAAGGATTATTGGCGAATTTTTGCTTTGAAATTATTTTTCTTATTTCGTTTGCTATTTCTACATTTTCAATTTCTTCTACTTGAGAAATTGTAGGTGCTTTTCCGGCTTTTATTTTTATTTTTGCATATTTTTCAATGTCATGTAATTCGCGAATTTCTTTACCAACTACGAAAGAAATTGCTTTTCCTGACTTGCCGTTTCTTCCTGTACGACCAATCCTATGTACATAGTACTCGTGTTCTTGTGGAAGGTCATAATTAAATACTATATCCAAGTTATCTACATCAATTCCACGAGCTGCTACGTCAGTAGCTATTAATATGTTAATTTTTCCAGACTTGAATTTTCTCATAATTCTTTCACGACTAACTTGACGAATATCTCCATGAAGAGCTTCACATATAAAATCTTCACTTTTGAATAAGTCTATTAATTCGTCAACTTTTTTCTTTGTATTGCAAAATACAACTGCAGAGTTGGGATGTTCAACTTTAATAAGACGACGTAACAATTCGGGTTTCATTTTTGTTTTTGTTTCATAGTAAACTTGTTCAATGTTTTTTACAGTAAGTGTTTCAGACTTTATTTTTATGTGAGTAGGGTTAGTTTGATATTTTTTTGTGATGTCTAAAATCCTTCTTGGCATAGTGGCTGAGAAAAGAAGTGTTTGGTGTGCATAGTCTATATCTTTCAATATAGTTTGGATGTCTTCTTCAAATCCCATATTTAGCATTTCGTCTGCTTCGTCTAGTATAACCATTTGCAAATTCTTTAATTTTAATGTGTTTCTTCTAATGTGGTCCATTGCACGACCCGGAGTGGCAATTACTATTTGAGCGCCTCTTTTTAATTCTTTTATTTGACGTTCAATGGAGTCGCCACCATATACAGCAACAGAATGTAAGCCTTTTTTAAATCTTGAAAGTTTTTTTATAACTTCGGCAATTTGTGTTGCAAGTTCACGAGTGGGGCAAAGTATAAGAACTTGAACATCTTTTTTTGATGTGTCAACTTTTTCGACTGCCGGAATTCCGAAAGATGCTGTTTTACCTGTACCGGTTTGAGATTGACCGATTATATCTCTTCCTTCCATAGCAACAGGAATTGCTTCTTCTTGGATTTGAGTCATAGTTTCAAAATTCATAGCTGATAGTGCTTTATTCATTTCACTAGATAAGTTAAGTTCAATAAAATTTTTCATTAATTTCCTCCAAATTTACACAAAATTATAGTTCTGCAAAGCAGAACTCTTTTTAGTATAACATAGATGTAATAAAAAGGCAATGATTTACATAAAAAACATTGCAATTGATTTGGAAATATGATAATCTTCACTTGGAGATGATAGAATAATGACAAAAGTTACAATTTACACTGATGGTGCATGTTCAGGTAACCCCGGTCCTGGTGGCTGGGGTGCTATTTTGATGTATAATGAAATTAAAAAAGAGATTTCTGGTGGGGAAAATCCTACTACTAATAATAAAATGGAACTAACTGCAGCCATAGAAGCGTTAAAGTTATTAAAAATGCCATGTGAAGTGGACTTATATAGTGATAGTGCGTACCTTATTAATTGTTTTCAGAATAATTGGTTAAAGGGTTGGAAAGCTAAAAATTGGGTGAATTCTAAGCGAGAACCTGTAAAGAATATTGATTTGTGGAAAGCATTAGATGACCTTAATAATGTTCATAAGATTAAATGGATTAAAGTTAAAGGTCATGCTGACAATGTTTATAACAACAGATGTGACGAACTTGCCAGAATGGAGACCGCTAAGTTTATGTAATAGACGTCCACTATTTTTCATATATATGAAAAGGTAGTGGAGGTAGATATGCGAAAATTAAAAAAGACGAGTGTTTTTAAGCAATTTTTTGTTGCTCATATTAATATTTATATGTTTTTGCTTACTTTATTTGTTATAGGGCTGATTGTCGGAGCGGTTCAATCAGCTTTTTTAGGTGAGCAGGCGAAAGCTGATTCATATAATTATATATCTACCTTTTTGAGTGCGTTTAAAACTAAGCAGGTAGATATAAATATAATGTTCCAAGAATTTTTGTATTCGAATTTTAAACCTGCCTTGTGGTTATGGCTATTCGGGCTATGGATTATTGGGATACCTTTGATTTGCGTGTACATAATTTTTGAAGGATATTCACTCGGTTTTGCTATTTCTATTATTTTAAATAGCTTGGGAAGCACGAAAGGAAGTATATTTATCGGAGTAGCATTACTTCCAAAAGAAATAATTTTAATTCCAGTTTTTATAACATTGGGAGTAAATAGTATTTTGTTTGCAAAAGCTGTTTGGCAGAGAAAAAGCAGAACGGGAAATATCAAGTTTGATGTTTATAGATACATTTTTTTGTTTATACTATCTGTTGCAGTATTAATAGGCGTTACGGTTATTGAAGCGTACATAGGTGTACCTATTATAAAAATGGCAATAAGTAGTTGGATATAAAATCTTGTCAATCATTTTTGAAAATGTCCTAAAAATTTTTTAACATTAGCACTAATTTTG
>CAVHFU010000069.1:0-2599 GCA_963635575.1 bacterium
CTGTTTGACGTGTGTTTTCCGTTTCAACTAGTTTAGATTCCAAGTCTTTAATCTCGACCGCAAGTGTCTTTTTCTCGGTCGTGTATTTCTCAATAAATTCTATGCAAACATCTTCGGGGATTCTTCCCATAACTTTGTCTTCGTATGAGGTCTGAATAAGCTTAGATAAATCTTCAATACGTCTTTGTTTTAGTTGTAAATCTTTTCTCGTTTTCTTAATCTTTGCATCGGCAAGCTCGGTGTTGTGCTTAATAAATTCTTTTCTAATTTCCTCCTCGTCAATGACAATATGTCTTGCCATTTCTCTAATATCTTCAAGCACAATTTCCGTTAAGACATTTGCCGAGATATAATGAGAAAAGCAAGCAAGTTTGCCGTATCGAATATTGTATCCGCAATCGAAGTAGAGACGGTATTTTGTCGAGTTTTTTCTATGTGATGTACATAGTTTCATTTTACTACCGCAATCGGCACAAACAAGAAAACCGGAAAGCGGATGCGTAAAGCCTAACTTTGTTTTTCTTCCATGAGAGATAGATTTCCGTCTTTCTTGCACTTTGTCCCAAAGTTCTTGCGAGATAATAGGCTCATGGTTGTTGTAAATAATTGTCCAATCGCTTTTGTCTTTCTTGTAACGTTTATGATTCTTGTAAGAGATAGTGGAAACACACAATTGTGGCAAGTGTCCGAGATAGATTATATTTTCAAGCATTTCTCTTACTGTAACAGGTGACCAAAATCCCATAATGTTTGGGCTAGGTTTTAACCCTTTTTGAGTATAGGCATATACGGCGGGAGATTCTATTCCTTCTTTAATCAAGGTTGCGCATATCTTTCTCGGAGTTATTCCCAAGGCATACATTTCAAAGATACGTTTAACAACTTTTGCCGCATACTCGTCAATAACGGGAGTCCGCTTTTTGTCTTCTCCCAATTTGTAGCCATAAGCAGCCTTTTCTGTAATGTATACACCTTCTTTAGCTTTTTCTTGTCTTACCGCTCGAATCTTTTTACTCGTATTTGCTGCATGCCACTCATTAAAAACGTTTACAATCGGTAGCATCTCCATTGAGTTGCTATTTTTGTTTTCGGTGTCTACATTATCTTGAATAGCAATAAACCTTATTCCGAAAGTGGGGAATACATAATCTGTGTATTGCCCAACTTCGATATAGTTTCTGCCAAACCTAGACATATCTTTAACGATAATAGTGTTTATGACTCCGTTTTTAGCATCGTCTAAAAGTCTTTGCACTCCCGGACGCTCGAAAGTAGTTCCCGAAATACCATCGTCAATATATTCGTCGTGGATAGTAAATCCATGTTCTACGGCATATTTTCTAAGTATAGTTCTTTGGTTCTCAATTGACACAGATTCACCTTGCCGTTCATCCTCTTGAGAAAGTCTTAGATACAAACCTGCTACATAGTTCTTTTGTTTCATTTTTTTGTTACTCCTTATGTGAAATTTTGTTAGATTTGTCTTTCGACAAGGACGAGAATAAACGAAAAAGAATAGATTTTCGTAGATTTCCTTTGCGTTATGAAACCTTATTACATGGTGAAGTGTTTTGCTTCCTTACTCGTCAAGGGTTGCCTTAAAGCAATACACTTTACCCTTGACGAATAAGTCTTTTTCGTTTAGGCTCTACGGCGAAAGACAATTCTATGTAAGTGTAAAAGTTAAACTCGCAGTAGTTTTATTCACATGGACACAATGCATTACAAAGAAAAAAGTGTATGAATTGGTGGTTTTCATACACTTTATCGTTGTTTATGGGGTTTTAAGCTTAAATTGTTATCTTTTAATAAGTCTATACTTAAAAGTCGAAGTGATATCAATTTTATAGATAATATCTATAGTTCGTTCTTCACCGGTAACTTTAGGTACACCTCCAATCAATACTCGCCTAATAAGGTCATAGCACATCTCTCTTGTAAGTTCAGGTGCATTATAGTATTTCTTCAGAGCCTTAATAAAATCGTCGACGTCTTTTTTAGCTTCTTTTGTTTCGGATAGCTTTTCTTGAAGAACTTTAATTTCATTGTAAAGAGTAGTCTGTTCCGCTGAATATTTCTCTATAAAGTTAAAACACATTTTTTCTTCCATTTTGCCGTTTACTTTGTCTTCATATACGTTTTTAATAACTCTGTCCAAATCTTCAGCACGTCTTTGTTTAGATTGTAATTCTTTTTTTGTTTTCTTAATTGCAGCATCGGCAAGTTCAGTGTTATGTTTTATAAATTCTTCTCTTATCTCTTTTTCATTTAGCATTATCATTTGCGCCATGCTTTGAATATCTTCAAGAACTATTTTTTCTAAATCCTTAGCTTGAATATGATGTGAGAAGCAATAAGATTTTCCATATCTTTTATGCCTACCGCAGTTAAAATTTATATAAGCGAATTTGCCCCTTTTTTCACTCCAAGAATAGCCCATTTTCATTTTGCTTCCACAGTCGGCACAATATAAAAATCCAGAAAGAGGATGAGTAGCTCCGGTATGTGTTTTTCGTCCAATTGCCCGAGATTTTTTTCGTTCTTGAACTCTATCCCATAATTCTTGAGATATAATCGCAGGATGAGCATTGTATGAAAT
>CAVHFU010000070.1:0-2464 GCA_963635575.1 bacterium
CAGTATCATTCTTCTTAACTGCAAGAATTCCCTTCAAATAAGCAAACATAAAAAACTCTCCTTTTAATTATTCAACAAAAGTATTCTATCATAAAACAAAAAAAATACAGTAAATTATAAATTTTCACTGTCAACTTTTGTCGATATTTTTTGCAAATCATGACAATATATAGTAAGACAAAATTCTACAGGCGAGGAGGGAGAAAAATGATCTATAATACACTTGTTGTATTAACTCTATCGTAATGTTTGTCAATATTCTATTTAAAAATTTTATTCAACATTAATTTTCTAATCTAAAATGACGATATTATTTTAGAATTTTGTCATTGTTATAGGAGGAACCTATGGATAATATAAATATACTTCCACTCTTAGAAAAGAGTGACTTATCTGCAAAAATGAAAAATAGCATTTCACAAAAGCTAAACAACATAATTTCAACAATAGAAGACGTACACAATAAAAAGGATGTTAACATCGATATTGATTTGCTAGCGCAAGAAATAAAAGCAACAGCAAAAATACTTGTGAAGAAAAGTGATAAATTTCAAAAAGATATCATTTCTTCAACATTAAAACAAAAAGAAGAATCGCTAGAGACCCTAGAAGTAAGTAAACTTCGCATACAAGCTCAAATGAAAGATTTAAAAAAGAAAGAAAATGCGTTAACAATAAAGGCATCGAATTCATTCTTTACTAACTTAAAAATTAATCTTTCTAAACTATTTGGGTTTAGTAATAAAGCAAAATACTCGCAGAGACCTATAAGTCTACAAAAAACATTAAACGATTATAATGAAAAAATATCTAATTATGACATAGAAAAGAATAAAATATCTCAAAATTACTATGAAAACGGCTCAAAGAAGCTTGAACTAATAAGAAAAAATACTTTTAAAATTTTATGTACTTCAAAATATAATTTCTCGGATGAGGCTATAAGCTCGTTTAGAAAAAAAATTAAACATTTGTAGTCATTAGCACCTTAAAAAGGTGCTTTTTTGTGCACCAGAATATATAACCATTTTTTCATACCTTTCTTTTAAAAAGCCGATTTATGTACAAACTGATTACCAATCAGTAAAAAACAAGAAAGGATGATTAAAATGACAGGCGGACTAAGAAAACGTGGCGAAGTTTGGTACTATTACTTTGAAGCAAAGAAAACCAACGGAAAAAGAAAAAAGATTGAAAGAAAGGGAGGCAAAACTAAAGCTGAAGCCAAAAAAGCTCTAATAAAGGCAATGTACGAATATGAAACGGGTAATCCTGAAATTGACTCAAAGAATTTCTCATATGCCAGTTATTTAGACTATTGGCACAAAAACAATGTTCAACTCAATTGCAAATACAGTACAATTCAGGGTTATAAAATAATGATAGAAAAACATATAAAACCCGCCTTAGGGTTCTATAAACTATCTAGTTTACAACCAGCTGAAATACAAGAATTTATAAACCAAAAATACATAGAAGGTTTGGGAAAGCGATACATAGGTAATATACTTTCAGTATTAAATTCATCACTAAAAGCTGCAGTTTATCCATATAAATTAATTCGTGAAAATCCAGCCTCTTATGTGCGAATTCCCAAAAATAAAAATTCAACATTTCACACATCTCACAAAATAATAACCCCGGAAGAATTTAGCAAAATAATATCAAGATTTCCACAAGGCTCTTCATTCTACATTCCCTTGCAAATGGCCTATCACACCGGAACACGTATAGGAGAATGTTGCGCACTAACTTGGAATGACATCGACTTAGAACATTCCTACATAAGTATAAACAAAACAATATCAAGGCAGGAAAATCGTCAGTGGGTCTTCGGCACTCCAAAAACCTTAACTTCAACAAGGAAAATTCTAATAGGCAAGACACTTATAAATATACTTAAAACCCACAAAAAATACCAAAAACAAAACAAATTAAAATTCGGGAACTCATATATGAAATACTATTTAACCCAAGATAATAGAATTTATGAAGTAAAAAATATTCCGGACTATCTAACAGCGGATGAAGAAATAGAATTCGTTTGCACCACGGAAACCGGAGCTCATGTAACACCTGAAACATTTAGATATTGCAGTCGAATTATAAACTATGAATTGTTAATAGAATTCAACTTTCATGCACTGCGTCATACACATGCTACACGCCTAATAGAAAATGGTGCAAAAATGAAAGATGTTCAAGTACGACTGGGTCATTCAAAGCTCTCTACAACAATGGATACTTACACCCATGCCACTGATAATATGTCAAACGAAACGGTTGAAATTTTTGAAAAATTCTGTACCACTACCAAACGCAGACGCAATTAACACATTTTTGGGTGGCAAGGAGAAAAGATAGAGTTTTAAATGTGATGTTTTATGGAAATTTTTTAGGCAGTTTCCTCTCATGCTAACAGAGGAAACGTAGCAGTTATCTGCTGGAACACATTAAACACAAA
>CAVHFU010000071.1:0-2318 GCA_963635575.1 bacterium
TTTATATTACTATATCTTTATAAACATTGTTTCCCTATTTATAAAAATTATCAACTATTTATTGATTAATAATTTACATTTTTATATAATAGTTTTAGGTTTTATAATAATCTAATGGAGGTATAAAATGAAGAAAATATTAAACTTTTTATTAACTAATCCTGTTACATATTCTATAGGAATGATAATCGTTTATGCATTTTATGGTGCTGTTTTAGGTGTAAGTCTTGTTCCATCATTTCTCATAATATATAAAACATTTTCTTTGCTTGACTTTTCTTCTTTATGGCACTTTTTGATTATTACCGTCACATTTGGAGTAAGTGTGTATTTATTCTTCATTGTGGCACTAATTGTTTTTGGAATAGTCGAAAGAATTTTAGTAATTGGATTTAAACCAGGTAAATATTCTACATCATCACCATTATTTATACGTTGGTTAATATATTCTGGATTACATATTCTACTTCTAAACACAGTTCTACCATTTATGGCAGGTTCAAGCTATGCAAAGATGTTCTATCGAATACTTGGCGCGAAAATAGGTAAAAATGCATTTATTAATACAAAGGGATTACATGATGCTTATTTGCTTGAAATAGGTGATAATGTAATTGTTGGCGGTGAAACAGATATTTCATGCCATATTTTTGAAGGAAATTATTTAATTCTTGGGAAAATAAAAATAGGAAACAATACATTAATAGGCACACATTGCTACATAATGCCTGATGTGTCAATTGGTAATAATTGCAACATAGGACTTTACTCTTATATACGTAAAAAGAGAAATATAGAAGATAAATCTATGATAATGGCTATGCCAGGAATGAATGCAAGAAAAGTTGCCGAACTTATAAAAGAATAAGACGAAAAAAGAGACTGTAAAAATTCATTTTACGGTCTCTTTTTTTGGTGCGAGTGACGGGACTTGAACCCGTACGCCATAAGCACACGCCCCTCAAACGTGCCTGTCTGCCAATTCCAGCACACTCGCAAAAAGTTAAAAAAGACGAATTACATCCGTCTTTTTATTTGGTAGCGTATAGGGGAATCGAACCCCTGTTACCACCTTGAGAGGGTGATGTCCTAGCCGCTAGACCAATACGCCATTTGTGGCTGCGGAACCAGGATTCGAACCTAGACAAAATGAGTCAGAGTCATTTGTGCTACCGTTACACAATTCCGCAATGCTATATTAATATAGCATATAATAATTAAATTTTCAAGTATGAATTTCAAAAAAACTTAACAAATAGTACCTCCGCCAACAACTTTGTCATCATCATAAAACACAACAGATTGGCCGGAAGTAATCGCCCTTTGCGGCTCATTAAATACCACCTTCACCTTATCCCCCATCGGAATAAGCGTGGCCGGTTCACACTTAGCAAAATATCTTATTTTAGCCGTAACAGACATAGGTGTTTCAAGTTTATCAATAGTCATCCAGTTTAAATCCTCACAAATTAACGAATCCTTAAATAAATCCTTGTCATCACCTAAAATAACTTGATTCTTTTCCACATCAAGCCCAACAACATACATACGCTTTCCAAAAGCAATATCCAGTCCTTTTCTTTGACCAATTGTATAATGAATAATGCCATTATGCTTACCCAAAACATGACCTTGCATATCAACAAAATTGCCGGGTTTAGACTTGTAATTATATTTTTCTTCTATAAATTTAGCATAATCATTATCCTCAACAAAACAAATCTCCTGACTGTCATGTCTCTTTGCATTAACAAGCCCATTCTTCTCTGCAATTTCCCTAACTTGCTCCTTTGTATAATCCCCCAAAGGCATAAGTGTGTGCTTTAGTTGCTCCTGTGTTAAATTATATAGGGCATACGTTTGGTCTTTTTTATCTGTAACAGACTTCCTTAAAAAATACCTACCAGTTTTCTCATCAAACTCCACTTTTGCATAATGCCCTGTCGCAATAAAATCACATTCAAACACATGCAAAGCCTTTTGAAGTAGTGCCTCAAACTTAACATATCTATTACAAGCCGTACAAGGGTTAGGAGTTCTCCCAGCCATATATTCCTTAGCAAAATAATCTATAACCATAGCCTTAAAAGTATCTCTAAAGTTTAACACATAATACTCAATGCCAAGCTTATTACAAACAGCCCTTGCATCATTTACCGCATCTAGGGCACAACACGCCTTCTCAGACACAATAGGATTCTCTCTCTCCCAAACGTTCATTGTAACCCCAATAACCTCATATCCTTGTTCTTTTAATAGTAAAGCCGCAACAGAGCTATCCACGCCACCGCTCATACCAACTAAAACTTTTGCCATAT
>CAVHFU010000072.1:0-2271 GCA_963635575.1 bacterium
GTTTAATGTGTTCCAGCAGATAACTGCTACGTTTCCTCTGTTAGCATGAGTCAAAATCGTCACAAATGGCTTGAAATAGCCTCCCTTTAATTCCTGTTTTATCTCAAAACCCTAAAAATACTGTACCTTTTCGCCTATTCGGTGGCAAATTTATATTTTCACACACATAATTATTAAAAGCTTTCTAATGTTGGAAATATGATTAAGTTCAAATAAATCACATTTTCGCATAAAATACATTCGATTTTATTTTACTTTTGTGATTTTTTAGAACTTAAGTTGACATCATTACAATATCATGTTAAAATCTATATAAAGGGGTGAATAAATTTGGAAAGAAAAATAATGAAAGAACTTATAGCTTGGAAAAGTAAGGTCAATAGATTGCCTCTTATTTTATATGGTGCTAGGCAGGTGGGAAAAACTTATATATTAAAAGAATTTGCTCAAAAATATTATAGTGACTACGTTTATATAAATTTTGAGCAGATGAGTTTTGCCAAAGAAATATTTGAAAAAGAGCTACTTCCCGATAAAATTATATTTCAATTAGAAATGTATTTAAAAACTTCGATTGTATCTGAGCAAACACTAATAATTTTAGATGAAATTCAAGTATGCGAAAGAGCATTAACGTCTCTAAAATACTTTGCTGAACAAGCGGATGACTATCATATTGTTGCTGCGGGTAGCTTACTTGGTGTAGCAATAAATCGCGAAAAGTATTCCTTTCCTGTTGGAAAAGTTGAAATGCTAAACTTGTTTCCTTTAGATTTTGAAGAATTTTTGTGGGAACTTAATGGTAAATCTCTAAGCGAAAATATTAGAAAAAATGTATTGACCGGTGAACCGTTACCTACTTTTATGCACGAAGAAGCATTGGACCTTTATAAAACATATTTAGTAACTGGAGGAATGCCAGCAGCAGTCTTAGATTATTCAAAGAATCGAAATTTTGAAAACGTACGTCAAATACAAGAAAATATAATAAATTCATATATTTCTGATATGGCAAAATATGCATCAGCCAGTGAAACAGCGAAGATAAGAATAGCATATGATTCTTTGCCAACGCAACTTGCTAAAGAAAACAAAAAATTTCAATTTAAATTGCTAAAAAAAGGTGCAAGTGTTTCCAATTTCGGTGTAGCATTAGATTGGCTTGAACTTGCTAAGATTATAATAAAATGCAAGAAGGTTGAACAAATAAAGAAACCTTTAGAAGGTTATATTGATTTGAGCAGTTTCAAACTTTATATGGGTGATATTGGTTTATTGACATATAAGGCTGGGTTAATACCTGAAGATTTAATGACAAACTCTAATGAAATAAATGAATATCGAGGTGGACTTACTGAAAACTATGTAGCACAAGCCCTTTTAACTAACAAATATGCTTTATATTATTGGGAATCAGACGGAAAAGCTGAAATTGATTTTGTAATACTAAAGGATAATAAAATCATACCTGTAGAAGTAAAATCAAACGATAATGTACGTTCAAGAAGCCTTTCTGTTTTTTGTCAAAGATTTGAACCGGAATATTCAATAAGAATCTCAACTAAGAATATTGGAATTGAAAATAACATAAGATCTATCCCATTATATGCAGTATTTTGTATTTAAATAAAACACTGTGCTTTTTCACCTACCCGGTAGCAAAGCACAGTGTTTATTTTTTTTTGGTTCTAAGTCAAAATTACATCTTCTCTATTTTCACAAACTGCCTTTAATTTATCTGTATAGCCAGATATAGAAAACAAAATATATCTCTCATTTCTGTTATCTTTGTGCCATTCAACTAGCTTAGCCTTTTCCTCTAATTTGAATAATATGTCTATATCCATAGGTCTATTTGTGTACTTGCATTCTCCAAACATAATTCCTTTTGTTTCTTCATTTATAGCTACTACATCTATTTCTTCATTGTTGTTCCACCATCTGCCTATCTTATTGTATCCTAACTGCTTTGAGATATTAATATCCCAAGCTTTTTCTCTACATATTTGTTCATATACATAACTAACATGATTGTCTACAAAATTATTTTTTATTTTATCTAAAACAATTTTTGAATTATTTGTTTCGATGTAACTTAAATTTGGATAAACAAAATTAAACCAAAAAAGAATAAAATTATCCTTTATTTTGTATAGTCCTTTTTTGCTTTTCTCAGGATTATTTTCAGTTATTGGTACTTCTCTTTCTAAAATATCTAAATTAATTAATGTCTGTAAATACTTTGACAATCCTGTTTGTGGTACTCCTAAA
>CAVHFU010000073.1:0-2054 GCA_963635575.1 bacterium
CAACGTATAATCTGAGCTTTTTGTTCTCCGATTGCCGCACAAGATTTGTTTTCTTAGTTATTCAAAAAAAACAAAATTAACCTAAATAGGTTGACAAAAAGATAAATATGGTGTATATTATCCTTAACCTAATTTGGTTAAGGAGGAAATACTATGAGTACAATACTTGGAGCTTTTTTGAGAAAGCTAAGATTACAACATGGTGAAAAACTCAAAGACATGGCAGAAAACTTAAATGTTTCTTCAGCCTTTTTATCAGCTGTTGAAAACGGTAAGAAAAAAATGCCTGACTCTTGGTATGAAAAATTAGCAGACTTATACAGTCTCTCAGCTAAACAACAAGAGGACTTGGAAACTGCTGTTATCGAATCCGGAGAAACTGTTGAATTAAAGATTAAAGATATTTCTTCAAACAACCGTGAACTTGCAATATGCTTTGCCAGACATTTTGACAGTTTAGACGAAGAAACCAGTAAACAAATTTTCGCTATCTTAAAGCGAAAAGAAGAGGAGGAATAGTTTGACAGAGTATATTGTTGAGCCTAAATCCAGACAAAACCTCAGAGATTTAACCTTAATTTTAAGGAAGTTTTTAAATCTCGAAAATGAAAAGTATTTCCCTATTACAGAACTGTTGGATGTGCTTGCTGAAATATTTGATAATTTCAGTTATGAAATAGTCGAAGACAACGAAATGCCTTTCGGAACACACGCCGACACCAATACTCTTACCGGACATATCCGCATTAGAGAGAGCGTATATGAAGGTGCTTGTAATGGCAACGGCAGAGACAGAATGACTATCGCACATGAACTTGGGCACTATTTTACTATTTGTTTTTGCGGATTTAAACTTGAAAGAAATTTTGCTAACAAGAAAGTCAAAACATATAGTGACCCTGAATGGCAAGCAAAATGTTTTGCCGGAGAACTTTTAGTTCCTGCACATTTAATGAAAGGTTGTTCTGTAGAAGAGATTGTTGAAGAATGCGGTGTCTCTTATGACGCTGCTGAAATTCAATATAGAAAGATTAACAGCGAAAGGAGAGATGCCTCTTGAATGTTCTTATCAATATAAAGAAAAAATCTCTATAACTTGCTGGAACAAGTAATAGAGATTCTACCTCTGGATATTGCTATCCATATCAAAGTAAGTTTATTGTAGCAATTTCCGGAGAAAATTTCAATAGGAAACGGTAAATTCATTAAATTTAAAACAAGGGGATACTATGCCGTTTTCTCAATAATCCCCGGAAAGCTATATATTATGTCTAAAATTAATAATAACCGAAAAGGTTGCAAGGATGTCTTTCGTTCATTTCTTGTACGAAATGCAGACTATGACGGCAGTCTGGAAATGCCATGCATCAAGCCTGTAGATGCTATCCCGAATAAACTAACTGTATTTTCAAAATCACCCCGAAGCAAAGATTTCAATAGTTTTGTACACTTCTTTGAGGACGATGTAGAGTTTGAACGGATTTGGAACGCACCTAACAGATATCTGCCGATTTTAAGAAAATTTGACGGAGTCATTACTCCTGATTTCAGTCTATATCGTGATATGCCACTTGTTATGCAAGAGTGGAATACATACAGAAGCCGAGCTATTGGTCACTGGTTACAGGAAAATGGTATTACCGTTATTCCAAATATCAGATTTTCCGATGAACGTTCATATTCTTTTTGTTGCGACGGTGTTGCCAAAGGCGGAACCATTGCAGTTGGGTCTCACGGATGCATAAAAATAAAAGTAGAGAGATACTATTTTGAAAAAGGTCTGAGTGAAATTATAAAAAAGCTGGAACCGCAGAGAATTATTGTCTATGGATCAACTCCTGATTACATATTCGATGACTACATAAAATCAGGTATAGAAATCATTCAGTACGACAGTGATTGTTCAAGCTGCCAAAAGGCGGTGAGTGCTTAATGGGTACAGGTTATCATGGTGGTTTTGGCAATACCAATGGTGCTGCGGTTCAAAAAGAAATAAACATTCAAAAAGAAATAAGCAATGAAGTGCCCCAAACATCAGATGTCAAAAAAGAGCT